>QCPT01000014.1 GCA_003212415.1 Pelagibacteraceae bacterium AG-439-F23 | reverse complement strand
TCTAGAGATGAATTTAAAGATCTTGATCTATTAGTATGTGGAGATGTTGCAAATACAAATATATTTGATCCAAATGATAAAAAATCACACATCGAATGCCAAAAAATGTATGAAGAACAAGTAAGATGGGCAAAAGAAGCTGGAGTAGACTTTGTAGTCGCGGAAACTATAAATTGGGTTGATGAAATGAAAATAGCTTTAAAAGCCATTAAAGATGAAGGTTTAATTGCTATTACAAACTTCTCAATCCCAAAAGGAGACCTTACTCGTTGCGGTCAAACTCCCGAAGATGCATGCAAAATGATGGAAGATTTAGGTTCCGATGTTGTGGGTCTTAATTGTTATAGAGGACCTGAAATGACAATGAAATTTTTACCAAAAATAAGAGAAAAAGTTTCATGCCACGTTGCGGCTTTGCCAGTTCCTTACAGAACTACTGAAGAAGAACCAGGTTTCTTAAATCAAACTGATCATGGGTGTGATTGTATTCCTGGTGGAAATGCATTTCCAGTAGCTTTGGATAATTTGTATTGCAACAGATTTGAAATGGCTGAATTTGCAAAACAATGTGTTGATAAAAAAGTTAATTTTATTGGAATTTGTTGTGGAGCTGAACCTCATCATGTTAGAGAAATGTCCGTAGCCTTAGGAAGAAAACCTATCTCTTATCAATATTATCCAGATATAAGTAGACATTGGCTACATGGAAAAGATGAATCATTTTTAGAATTAAACACAAGCATGAGCAAAAAATATTAAGTTATATGGAAGGTCATGCAAAAGTAGTAATTATTGGAGGTGGAGTTGTAGGTTGTTCTATACTTTATCATCTTTCAAAGTTTGGTTTGAAAGATTGCATATTATTAGAACGAAATGAATTAACTTCAGGTTCTTCTTGGCATGCAGCTGGTAATGTTCATGTAATTTCATCTGATCCCAATATTTCTAGAATGATGGCCTATACAATTGGTCTTTACAAAGAAATAGAAAAAGAGTCAGGACATTCAACGGGATTTAAAGAAAGTGGTGGATTTTATTTGGCATCAAATGATGTTTGGGCAGAATATCTTAAAAGAGAAAGATCAAAAGCTCGATATATGGGGCTTGATCAAGAATTTATTTCACTTGAAGAAGTTAAAAAGAAAAATCCACTTATAGATCCGTCTAGGTATCTTTTAGCTTTATGGGACCCAATTGATGGAGAGGTTGATCCATCTGGGGTTACCTATGCATTTGCCAAAGCAGCAAAAGTTCATGGTGGAAAATATTATACTCATACAGTTGTTAAGGACACCAAACAAAAAGAGGATGGTTCTTGGAACGTTGTAACAAACAAAGGAAATATTAATGCTGAAATAGTAATTAATGCAGGTGGACTATGGGCAAGAGAAGTAGGAAATTTAGCTGGATTGAATTTGCCTGTTCAGCCTATGGAACATCATTATTTAATTACCGAAGCTATTCCAGAAATTGAAGCTTTAGGAGATCAAAGACTTCCAATTGGTACAGACTTTGAAGGAAATATTTATTTTAGACAAGAAGGTAAAGGAATGTTGTTAGGAACATATGAACAAAAGTCTACACCTTGGAAAGTAGAAGGAACTCCTATGAACTTTGGACATGAACTTTTAGAACCAAAACTTGATAATATTCAGGACAGGTTAGCTATCGGATTTGAAAGAATGCCAGCTTTAGAAAAAGCTGGAATTAAAAATATTGTAAATGGACCATTTACATTTGGCCCTGACGGAAGTCCATTAATAGGACCTGTTCCAGGAATGAAGAATTATTGGGTGGCAGTTGGAGTAATGGCTGGATTTTGCCAAGGTGGTGGAGTTGGAAAATGTATAGCCGAGTGGATTATAGACGGAGAACCATCAATAGATGTTTGGGCAATGGATGTTGCAAGGTTTGGGGACTATGCTTCACCACAATATGGAACAATTAAATCTTCAGAAAATTATGAAAGAAGATTTATCATGACTTTTCCAAATGAAACTTTACCAAAAGGAAGAAAGCAAAAAACAACAGCTTTATATGATCGATTTGTAGGTCAAGGAGCTGTAATGGGAGATGCTTTTGGTTTAGAAAATGTTTTGTGGTTTGCTGATAGTAAAAAAGACGCTTATGAAGAACCAACAATTAAAAGATCGAGATCTCATAATTATGTTTCAAAAGAAGTAATAAATGTAAGAGAAAATGTTGGAGTAATTGAAGTTGCAAATTTTTCAAAACATGAATTTAAAGGTCCAGATGCTAGAAAATTTTTAGATCATATCATGGCAGGTAAATTACCAAAACCTGGAAGAATTTCTTTAACACCAATGCTTACATATAGAGGAAAACTTTATGGTGATCTTACAGTTGCATGTTTTGATGAAAACGAATTTATGGTTTTTGGATCTGGCGCAGCGCAAGAAATGCATAGAAGATGGTTTGAAAGTCATTTAGAAAAATTTAATTTACAATACAAAAATAGATCTGATGAATTCCATGGTCTTGGAATTGCTGGACCAAAATCTAGAGATCTACTTCAAAAAATTGTAAGAGAAGATGTTTCAAACAATAGTTTTAAATTTAGAGATTCTAAGAAAATGTTTGTTGCGGGTGTTCCTGCTATAGTAAATAGAATATCGTTTACAGGTGAGCTCGGATATGAAATTTATGTAGCTCCACATTTCCAATTAAAGTTATATGAAGAGTTAACTGAAGCTGGAAAAGAATTTAATATAAAACCTTTTGGAGGAAGAGCTTTAATGTCTATGAGGTTAGAAAAAAATTGGGGAGCTTGGACTTTAGATTATCGACCAGATTTTACAGCTAAAGAAACAGGTTTAGATAGTTTTATAAATTGGGATAAAGATTTTATTGGAAAAGATAGTGCTCAAAATGATGACAGCAAAAATAAATTAGTCCCCTTAATAGTAGAAACAAATGATATTGACGTAACCAATAATGAAGCTGTATTAAAAGGAGATAAGAGCATTGGATATATAACTTCAGGTGGTTTTGCTCATTTCGTAAACAAAAGTGTTGCCTTTTCTTATGTAGATCAAAATGAAATAAAATCAGAAAAAGGAATTCAAGTCGAAATAAATGGGGATTTATTTAATTGTTCAATAATTAAAGACCCGCTTTACGATCCTAGTGGACAAAAAATGAGAAGCTAATGGCACAAAAAGACGTAGGAAATAAAGTACCAATATATAAGCTAAAAAAAACCGAAGAAGTCATGAAATATTACGATGAATGGGGAGAAGGTAATAAATATGATCAAGATATGGTTGATTGGAATTATACTGGTCCAAAAGAAACTTCAGAAGTCTTTATTAAATATCAAAAAAATAAAGACGCTAAAATTTATGATGCTGGTTGCGGAACTGGATTAGTTGGGGTCGAATTAAAAAAATATGGTTTTTTCAAATTTTTATGGGGCTGATCTTTCTCAAAAATTATTAGATTTGGTTCCAAAAGGACTGTATCAAAAATTAGATAAGGTAGACTTAAATAAAGAAATTAATGAAAAAGATAATTCTTTTGATGCGGTAATGTGTGTTGGTACCTTTACTTTTGGTCACGTAAAACCCCTAGCCTTAGATGAATTTATTAGAATTACTAATAATAAAGGGCTTATTTGTTTTACTATTAATGAAGGAATTCATGAGGAATATGGATTTGATAAAAAAATAGATCAACTTAATAAAGACAATAAATGGAAAGAAATAGAATTTTTTAAATCAAATTACATTGCCAGCAAAGATGTTAATGCTTGGTTGGGCATATATGAAGTAATAAAGTAATGGCTGAAATCTATAACATAATTGATAAGAAGAAATTAGATGTAGTAAATAAACCAATTGATAAGTCCCATGGCCTTCCTAATGAATGTTATACAAGCCAAGAGTACACAAAATTAGAAAGAAAAAAACTATTTGAAGATAAGTGGGTTGTAATAGGGGTGGCGAGCTCTTTACCCAATAAAGGAGATGCAAAACCTTTTGATTTATTAGGTATTCCAATAATGATTTTGAGAGATAAGCAAAAAAAAATTAGAGTTTTTCATAATGTTTGTAGTCATCGGGGTTATAAAATTTTACAACAAAGCTGTAAGATAAATAATGTTATTAGATGCCCATATCATTCTTGGTCATACGATACTTTAGGAAATTTGGTAGCCACACCACATCTTGGTGGAATGAACAAACATAGTTCAAAAAAATTTGATAAATCAAAAAGCGGTTTAAAAGAAATTAGATCATACGTTTGGCTTGATATGATATTTGTTAATATTAATGAAAGCGAAATATCATTTGAAGAATACATCAAACCGTTAAGTGATAGATGGGAAAAATTTTGGCCATCTAAAGATAGAGATCTTATGGCTTATTCAAATGATTATGGATACTTTAATTTAAACGTAAAATGTAATTGGAAATTTGCAATAGAAAATTATTGTGAAAGCTATCATCTACCTTGGGTTCATCCTGGTTTAAATTCTTATTCAAAAATTGATGATCATTATCATATTCAAGGACTGCCAAATAGATTTGCTGGACAAGGAACAAAAGTTTATAATCCAAGATTTAAAGGAAAAGAAAAATTTCCATGTTTTCCAAATTGGCCTAAGGATAAAGAACATATTGCAGAATACGTTGCACTTTTTCCAAATGTTATGTTGGGTATCCATAAAGATCACTTTTATGCATATTGGCTTGAACCTGTTGATCATAAATATACAAAAGAACACATGGAAATTTATTATGTGGGCGAAAAGGCCGCAAATTCAAAAAAATATAAATCACTGCGAAAACAAAACTATAAGTTATGGAAAGAGATACAAACTGAGGATTTAAATATAATTGAGGGAATGCAAGAAGGCAGAAATTCACCATCATATAATGGTGGAAATTTTTCTCCGATTATGGATAATCCAACACATCATTTTCATAAATGGGTAGCTAGTAACATCGTATAGAAAGATTAAAAATTATGTATAGACCTTTGCCAGATCAGTTAACAATTAAAAATTCACCAATTGAAGGGTTAGGGTTATTTGCAACTAAAGACATAAAAGCTAACTCATTTATTGGTGTTACTCACATTAGAGATGAACAGTTTGAAAATAAATATATACGAACTCCTTTAGGAGGTTTCTACAACCATTCAAATGAACCAACTGTAATGAGGATGGTATCAAATGTTTTGCCTACTTTAAAATTTGGTGACCGTGTAGATACTAATGCAAAAGCAAAAAAATTTGACGAAAACGATACCAATAGAGAAAATATGTATTACAATTTGCAAGAAAAACCTGATGCAAAATATATGTTTATGGTTTCTATAAAGGATATTAAAGCTGGAGAAGAATTATGTGCGAATTATAACCTATATACATATCCAAAAACTGGGGTTGGCATACAGATGCTTTGATTTAATGAAGTTTAATAGAAAAATTAATCCACATACAAAACCAAAACAAAATTTTATAACAAAAAAAAGATTAAAAGAAGACGAAATAGATTTTGACAAATTAAGATCTTATAGACTTGATAGAGTAAAAAAAGAATTAGAAAAAAATAACCTTGAAGCTTGCATATTATTCGATCCAGTAAACATTAGATATGCTTTAGACACAGTTAATATGAGTGTTTATAATATGCATAACTTAACCAGATATTGCTTTGTTCCTGTTAACGGCCCTGTAATACTTTATGAATACTTTAATTGTGAAAAACTTTCAGAACATTTAAATTTAATAAATGAAATAAGACCTTCAATTACATGGGATTATTTTAGCAATGGTGATCAATCTAGTAATCAATTAAAAAAATGGATTAATGAAATAAGTGATTTATCTAATTCTTATTTTAAAAGTAAAAAAATCGCTATCGATGTCATAAATGGTCCGGCAGTATCTTCATTAAATAAAATTGGAATTGAAGTGGTTGATGCAAAATTAATTTTAGAACAGGCTAGAGTGATTAAATCTCCGGAGGAATTAAAATGCATGAAAGCATCACTAGAAGTTGCGGAAATTGGCGTTGCTAAAATGCGCAATGAATTAAAAGCTGGTATGACAGAAGATGAGCTGTGGTCAATTTTACATAAAACTAATATTGAGCACGGAGGAGAATGGATTGAATGTAGAATTTTATCATCCGGTTCAAGAACTAACCCATGGATGCAAGAAAGTAGTAATAAAATAATTCAAAATGGTGAAATTGTTTCATTTGATACCAATATGGTTGGACCTTATGGTTACTGTGCGGATATATCTAGAACTTATGTTGAAGGAAATAAATTTAGCGATAATCAGAAAAAATTATATTTAATGGCAGTTGAACAAATAAATCATAATTCAAGATTAATTAAACCTGGTATGTCTTTTAAAGAATTTACAGAAAAATCATGGGTTCTACCTGAAGAATATTACGGTAATAGATACTCAGTTATGGTTCATGGAATAGGATTATGTGATGAGTGGCCAGCTATTAGATATCCTACAGATGGAGGTGAGAGAAGCGGAATATTTGAAAAAAATATGACAATTACAGTTGAAAGTTACATTGGAAAAGTAGGAGGAAACGAAGGAGTAAAACTAGAACAGCAATATTTAGTGGGACAAAATAGTCTTGAATTAATGTCTCATCATCCTTTAGAAGATATTTAATGAAAATAATTTTAGTAATGGGATTACCTGGTGCAGGAAAAACTACGTTAGCAAATGAACTGGCGCAATTGCTTAATGCAAAAAGATTAAACGCAGATGAAATAAGAAAGACAGCAAATGATTGGGATTTTTCAGAAGAAGGAAGAACCAGGCAAGCAAAAAGAATGGCAGAACATGCATTAAAATTAAAAAATGAAGGAAATAATGTTTTAGCTGATTTTATCTGCCCAACACCAGAAGCAAGAAGTTTATTTCCTGCAGATTTTATTATTTGGGTAGATACAATTAAAGAAGGAAGGTTTGAAGATACAAATCAAATGTTTATAAAACCTGAAAAATATGATTTTCATGTAACAACTCAAGATGCTAAACATTGGGCATCCAAAATAATAAAGGAGATAAAATAATGCCATATCAATGGGATAATAAAAAACCAACTGCGCAAATGTTAGGCAGATGGCAACCATTTCACGAAGGTCATTACACATTGTTTAAAGAAATTATAAAAAAAACAGGACAAGTCTGTATTCAAATTAGAGACGTTCAAGGAGTTGATGATAATCCTTTTGATTTTGAAACTGTTAAAAAAAATATAGAAGAAAAATTAAATCCCGAGTTTGAAGGAAGGTTTAAAATTATAATGGTACCAAATATAACAAATATTTGTTACGGCAGAGGAGTCGGTTATAAAATTGAAGAAATAGTTTTATCTGAGGAAATACAAAAAATATCAGCTACAAAGATCAGAGCCAAAATGAGAGAAGATGGTAAATTAAAATGATATTTTTAAAATGAATGTAATAATTAAAAAGTTAGGCAATGGTATTAAAAACGTAGTTATAAATGATCCTAAAACTTATAATTCATTATCATATAAAACTATAAACGAACTGATAAAAGTTTTTAAAAAACTTGATAAAGACATCGATACAAAAGTTATTATACTAGAGGGAGCAGGAAAAGGTTTTAGTGCTGGTCATAATTTAAAAGAGGTGAAAGGTTATAAAAATAGATCTAACCATTTAAAATTATTTAATCATTGTTCAAAATTAATGTTGCAAATCGTAGAAGGGAATAAACCTGTTATAGCCAAAGTTCATGGAGCCGCATTCGCAGCAGGTTGCCAGCTAGCAGCAAGTTGTGATTTAGCTTACAGTACTAAAGATGCTTTTTTTGCAACCCCAGGAGTAAACATAGGTTTATTTTGTAGCACTCCCATGGTTGCTATAAGTAGAAAAGTTAATAGAAAAATTATGATGAAAATGCTTTTAACTGGCGAACCTATTAAGGCTAGTTTTGCAAAAGATATAGGTTTGATTAATGACCATTTTTCAAAATCAAAATTAAACAATGAAGTATTAAAAGTAGCTAAAAATATTGCTTCTAAATCAAACTTAACAATTAAAATTGGAAAAAAAGCTTTTTATAAGCAATTAGAAATGCCACTAAGAAATGCATATAGGTTTACTAGTAAAATGATGACTTTAAATATGATGTCACAAGATGCAAAAGAAGGAATATCTGCATTTTTAGAAAAAAGAACTCCTAAATGGAAAAATAAATAGTAATGAAAGATGATCAAATAAAAGAGCTTCTTAAAAATTCAAAAACTATTGCTATGATAGGAGTAAGTTCAGAAAAAAAAGGAGAAGATCCAAAAAACCTAAAAAGAAAACCTGCTAATGTTGTTATGAAATATATGCAAGATTTTGGTTACAAGGTATATCCAATTAATCCATTTGCCGTAGGAGAAATAATAAATGGAGAGAAAGTTATTGGCAGTTTAGAAAATATTTCTGAAAAAGTTGATATAGTTGATATATTCCGTCCGTCAAAAGAAACGCCTGGCATAGCTAAAGAAGCAGTTAATATAAAAAGTAATATTCTTTGGCTCCAGTATGGAATTGAAAATGAAGAGGCTGAAAAAATAGCAAAAGAAGCCAATATGAAATACATTTCAAATAAATGTATAAAACAGGAATACCAAAGGTTATTTTTAAAATCTAATCCTGTATTTCCTGTATTAAAAGATTAATGAACATTATAAATTTTACTCCTGTATCTGCTTTTGCTGGCGGATCTTTAATTGGGTTTGCGGCATTTTTATTTTTTGCATTTAATGGAAGAATAGCGGGAATTAGCTCTATTGCTTCTGGAGTTATTAATAAAAACGAAAATCAATTTGATAATATTTTATTTTTATTAGGATTAATTATTGGACCAATCATTTATTCATTTTTAGGTAATGAAATAGTTAGTGTTTTAACAAATTCTATACCTTTATTGATTATCGGAGGATTGTTAGTTGGTGTTGGTACCAAAATAGGCAATGGTTGCACTAGTGGTCACGGAGTATGTGGTATAAGCAGATTTTCTTTAAGATCAATCATAGCAACAATAACTTTTATTATAACAGGAATGATTACAGTTTTAATTTTTGGAATATAATGACTAAATTATCTTCTCTAATAGCAGGAATTATTTTTGGAATAGGTTTAACAATTTCTGGAATGGTCAATCCTCAAAAAGTTTTAGGATTTTTAAATATATTTGATGATTGGGATCCTTCTCTTATGTTTGTAATGATTGGAGCTATTTTAATTTTCTCTCCACTTCATTTTATTTTTAAAAAAAAATCTAGACCTATATTTGCTGAGAAGTTTATTGTTACTACAAATAAAAATATAGATAAAAATTTAATAATAGGAGCTACATTGTTTGGAGCTGGCTGGGGTTTAGCAGGCCTATGTCCGGGACCGGCAATATCATCATTATCTTTTCTTAATACAAGTGTTTATATATTTGTTTTATTTATGTTTTTGGGATTTTATTTAGTAAATTTTATTCAAAGTTGGAAATAATTAATATGACAAAAGTTTTTATGGTTTATGCCCATTATGATGACAAATCATTTAATGCCGCAATAAAAGATACTTTTATTAAAACAGCAAATGAAAAAGGTCACAATGTAGATTGTGTGGATTTATATAAAGAAAAATTTGACCCTGTTTTTTCTGGTGAAGAACCAGATGATGTTGTTTTGAATCATAGAAAAAGAATTGAACAATCCGATGTTATTGCATTAGTTGCTCCAATATGGAATTTTAGAATGCCTGCTATTATGGAAGGTTGGATAGATAAAATTTTAGCGCCACCCTGGGCATTTAAGTTTAAAAAAATAATTGGCAATTATGGTTATCCTATAGGTTCATTATCAGGAAAAAGAGCAATCGTATTTTGTACTTATGGATCACCACAGTTTGCTATTAGAACATTTTTTTTAAACATGCCGACTAAAAGACTTAGAAGAGGAGTGTTTAATATTTGTGGCATAAAAGATGTTATTTACAAAAGATATTTTGCAGTTCCTTTTGTTACTGATAAAAAAAGAGAAAAATTTTTAGAAGATGTTAAAGAAACAGCAAACAATTTATAATTTTTTTTTAAAATTTGTTTTAATTTTTTTATTATTATTAAAACCATCTTTGGCCGACATATTAAAACCAAGTACCGAGATAGAACCTGAAAAAGTTATTAAAATTCAATTAACAGCCCTAATGAAAAATGACATCCCTTACAAAGATAGAGGAATAATTCAAACATGGGAATTTGCTCATCCTAATAATCAAAAAATGACAGGACCTCTTGAAAGATTTAAAAATATGATAAAAGCTGACTCTTATTCCATGCTTTTAAATCACTCAAATCATGAGATTTTAAAAGTATATATGTCAAATAAAGTTGCTACTTTTGAAGTTACAGTAATGGATCTAGAGAAGAAATATTACAAATTTAAATGGCAAGTTGAAAAATATAATGGAGAAGGAGTTCTAAAAGATTGTTGGCTAACTTCTGCAGTTTCTCAACCTATTCCAGTGGGATCATCCATTTAAAATGATAGAATTTTGTTTCGTTAATTATAAAAATTTAGTAGAAATCCCAGAATGAAATCAAAGGCAAAAGTAGTTGTTGTAGGTGGAGGAGTTGTAGGTGTTAGTGCTCTTTATCATTTAGCTAAAAAAGGTTGGTCCGATGTAGTTTTAATAGAACGAAAAGAATTAACTTCAGGTTCTACTTGGCATGCCGCTGGATTGCTTCCATTATTTAATATGAGCTATTCTGTAGGACAACTTCATAAATATGCCGTTGATCTTTATAAAAAATTAGAAGAAGAAACAGGAAAAAATGTTGGCTTTAGCGTTGTATCTAATATCAGATTAGCAAGCACTAAAGATAGAATGGAGGAGTACCACCAATACGCTGGCGTTGCACAAACCATAGGTGTTAAAGTTAATTTTTTAAAACCTGAGCAGGTAAAAGAAATTTGGCCTTTGTGTAATACAGAAGGTTTAATTGGAGCAATTCAACATCCTGAAGATGGATATATTCAACCGGCAGATTTAACACAAGCGCTCGCTACAGGAGCAAGAAATAAAGGTGCAGAGATTTACAGAAACACGACAGTTGTAGGAATTAAACAAACAAAAACTGGATGGGTTGTAGAAACTGATAAAGGAACAATAGAATGTGAGCATGTAATTTCATGTTCAGGAAACTTTGCAAGACAAACAGGAAAAATGGTTGGGCTAGAAATTCCAGTCATTCCAGTAGAACATCAATACATTGTTACAGAACCTCATCCAGAAATAGTAAAAAGAAAAAAAGAAGGTAAGCCAGAAATGGGTGTTCTTAGAGATAGTGATACTCAATGGTACATGAGAGAAGAAGCTGGAGGCTTAATATTAGGACCTTACGAAAAAGGAGCTCCATGCTGTTATGTAGATGGACCTTCAAAAGATTCAGAGTACGAATTATTCCAAGAAGATTTAGAAAGACTTGCGCCACATATTGAAGGGGCTATTCACAGAGTACCTGCTTTTGGAGAAGTGGGAGTTAAAAAAGTTTATAATGGAGCAATTTGCTATACGCCTGACGGTAATCCAATAGTTGGTCCTGCTTGGGGATTAAAAAACTTTTGGATAAACGAAGGGCATAGTTTTGGAATTACAGCAGCAGGAGGTGCTGGATGGCAACTTGCAGAATGGATTATAGATGGCGAACCAACAATAGATATGCTTGGTGTTGAACCAAGAAGATACGGAGACTATGCGTCTAAATCTTATTTGATAGAAAAGAATGAAGAAGCTTATAGAAATGTATTTACCATTCATTATCCAGATGAAGAAAGAGAAGCAGCAAGACCTTTAAGACAAGCTCCTTGTTACGATAGATTAAAAAATTTAGGTGCTGTATTTGGACAAAAGTTTGGATGGGAAAGAGCTAATTTTTTTGCAACAGATGGAATGGAACAAAAAGACGATTGGTCTTTTAGAAGATCTAAATGGTTTAAAGCAGTAGAAAAAGAGTGCAAAAATGTTAAAGAAAACGTGGGTCTTTTAGACATGTCTGCTTTTGCTAAATGTAGAATTAAAGGTCCTAAAGCAGAAGAATTTTTAGATTATTTAGTAGCAAATAAACTTCCAAAAAAAATTGGCAGGGTAAATTTATGTCATGCTCTTAATACTAAAGGAGGAGTACACTCTGAATTTACAATAATGAAAGAGGCCGAAGATAGTTATTATTTAGTTTCAGCTGGAGCTTTTCAAAGATTAGATCATGATTGGATACAAAAATGGATGCCAAAAGATGGATCGGTACAATTTGAAAACATCACAAATGCACTAGGTGTTTTGGTTATAGCGGGACCTAAAGCGAGAGATTTAATGAGCAAAGTTTCTAAAGATGATTTTTCAAATGAAAACTTCAAATGGTTAAGTTCTAAAAAAGTGGATATTGGTTATGCACCATGTACGGCTATTAGAGTAAACTTTGTTGGAGAGCTAGGGTGGGAGCTTCACCATCCAATTGAATATCAAAATCATATTTTTGATAATTTAATGGAGCAAGGAAAAGATCTTGGCCTAAAACCATTTGGTATTAGAGCCATGAACAGTTTAAGAGTTGAAAAATCTTATAAACTTGTTGGTACGGAATTATCTATTGAATATTCACCTTACGAGTCAGGTCTCGATAGGTTTATTCATCCAAACAAAGGAAACTTTATAGGTTTAGAAGCATTGAATAAATGGCGAGAAAAAGGATTTCAAAACAAACTAGTAACAATGGAAGTTCATGATGTTACTGATGCAGATGTATTGGGAAATAATCCAATTTATAAAGAGGATAAAGTAGTAGGAAGAGCTACAGGCGGTGATTTTGGTTTTAGATTAAATAAATCAATAGCTATTGGAATGGTTAAACCTGAACTTGCGACAACTGGACAAAAATTAAGAATTGATATTCTAGGAAAAATGCACGACGTTACAATTTTGGACGAAAGTCCTTACGATCCAGAAAATAAACTATTAAGAGCATAATGAAAATACTAGTCGCAGTTAAAAGAGTAATTGATTACAACGTACAAGTAAGAGTTAAAGAAGATGGAACTGGTGTAGTTACTGATAATGTAAAAATGTCAACCAATCCACCAGATGACAATGCTATTGAGGAAGCGGTAAAAATTAAAGAAGCCGGAAAAGCAACAGAAATTGTTGCAGTTACTGTAGGTGAAGAAAAAGCTCAAGAGACAGTTAGGAAAGCTTTAGCAGTTGGAGCTGACAGAGGAATTCATGTTAAAGTTGATGGAATAGTTGAACCTTTGGCCGTTTCAAAAATTTTACAAAAAATTGCAGATAAAGAAAAACCTGATTTAATTTTTATGGGTAAGCAAGCTATTGATGACGATTGTAATCAAACAGGACAAATGCTTGCGGCACTTTTAAATTGGCCACAAGCAACTTTTGCTTCAAAAATTGAAGTTAAAGATAAAATGTTAGAGGTTACAAGAGAAGTGGATGAAGGCTTAGAAACAATAGAAGTTAATGTTCCAGCAATAGTAACTTGTGATTTAAGATTAAATGAACCTAGGTATGCATCTTTACCAAATATAATGAAAGCGAAAAAGAAACCTATTGAACAGATTAATTCATCAGATTTAGGAATTGATACAAAACCAAGAATAGAACAAATAAAGGTAGAAGAACCACCAAAAAGAAAAGCAGGAATTAAAGTAGCAAATGTAGCTGAACTGGTAGAAAAATTAAAAAACGAGGCAAAAGTAATATAATGTCAGCATTATTAATAGCAGAACATAATAATAAAGAAGTAAAACCTTTTACTTTAAACGCAATAACAGCAGCCTCACAAATTGATGAAGATTTACATGTCCTTGTAATAGGTCATAAAGCAGACGAGGTCGTAAAATCTATTTCTCAAATACCAAATGTAAAAAAAATTATTCACGTAGATAATGAAATTTATGAAAATTTTTTAGCAGAAAACTTTACTTCTGTAATAGTTAAACAGGCAGAAAATTATTCACATGTAGTTTGTTCAGCAAATACATTTGGTAAAAATTTAATGCCAAGAGTAGCTGCATTATTGGATACTTCACAAGTAAGTGATATAATTAAAGTTATATCTGCAGACACTTTTCTTAGACCAATTTATGCAGGAAATGCGTTTGCAACTGTAAAAAGTTTGGATTCTAAAAAATGTATAACTATTAGACCAACATCTTTTGATCCTGCGGCAACTTCAGGCGGTTCTGCTGAAATTGTTAAAGCTGAAGGAGGAGATGCAAGCACTAATATAAAATTTATTAGGAGAGAAGAAGTTAAATCTGACAGACCAGAACTTGGAACAGCAAGAGTTGTTATATCTGGAGGAAGAGGAATGGGAAGTGGAGATAATTTTAAATTAATTACAGCTATTGCAGACAAGTTAAACGCAGCCATTGGTGCATCACGGGCTGCTGTTGATGCAGGCTATATTACAAACGATCATCAAGTAGGGCAAACTGGAAAAGTAGTAGTACCAGATTTATATATTGCTGTTGGAATTTCAGGTGCGATCCAGCATCTTGCTGGAATGAAAGAAAGCAAAGTCATTGTTGCTATAAATAAAGATGGTGAAGCTCCAATTTTTAGCGTTGCTGATTATGGTTTAGAAGCAGATTTATTTGAAGCCCTTCCTCAATTCTTAGAAGAACTAAGCAAATTAAACACTATACAAAAATAACAAATACTGTAAAAAATTAGTATGTCCAGAGAAGTGATGGAATACGATGTAGTAGTCGTAGGTGGCGGACCATCAGGACTTTCAACTGCAATTAAATTAAAGCAGTTAAATCCGGATGTTAGTGTCTGCCTTTTAGAAAAAGCATCTGAAATAGGTGCTCATATTTTGTCAGGCAATGTTTTTGAAACAAGAGCCTTAGACGAATTGTTTCCTAATTGGAAAGAATTAAATGCTCCAGTAAAAACAAAAGTTAATAAAGAAAAATTTTTATTTTTAGGAAAATCAAAATCTTTAAGCTGGCCAACATGGTTACTACCTAAAGTACAACATAATCATAATAACTATATTATTAGTCTTGCAAATCTCTGTAGATGGTTGGCTGAACAAGCTGAAGGATTAGGTATAGAAATATTTCCAGGTTTTCCAGCAAGTGAAGTTTTATATAATGAAGATGGGTCAGTAAAAGGTATAGCCACACAAGATATGGGCTTAGATAAAGAAGGTAATAAAAAAGATAGTTTTGAACCCGGAATAGAACTACATGCTAAAGTCACTGTCTTCGCCGAAGGTTGCAGAGGCCATTTAGGAAAAGAATTAATTAAAAAATATGATTTAGATAAAGGAAAAGATCCTCAACAATATGGAATAGGATTTAAAGAAATTTGGGAAATTAAAGAAGAAAAACATGAAGAAGGCTTAGTAATGCATACAGCAGGTTGGCCTTTAGACAAGAGTACATATGGTGGTAGTTTTGTATATCATGCTGCAAATAAACAAGTGTTTCTTGGTTATGTTATTGGTTTAGACTACAAAAATCCTCATTTATCACCATTTGATGAATTTCAAAGATTTAAAACTCACCCATCAATAAAACCAATTATCGAAGGTGGTAAAAGAATTTCATACGGAGCTAGAGCTCTTATAGAAGGAGGATTACAAAGCTTACCAAAAATGTATATGCCAGGAGCATTGTTAGTTGGTTGTAATGCTGGAACTTTGAATACTCCAAAAATTAAAGGATCTCATACTGCAATGAAAAGCGGTATGATTGCAGCCGAAACTATTATTGATCATTTAAAAGAAAATAAAAATTTATCTTCTTATGAGGATAGATTTAAAAAAAGTTGGGTACATGAAGAATTACATGCTGCAAGAAATGTTAAACCAAGCTTTAGCTGGGGTTTAATTTTAGGAATAATTTTTACTGGTATTGATCAAATATTATTTAGGGGAAAATTGCCTTTTACATTAAAACATAAACATGCAGATCATGAAACCTTAAAACTCGCAAAAGAAATGCCTAAAATAGAATATCCAAAACCAGACAATGTAATAACTTTTGATAAAACTAGTTCTGTCTATTTAACAGGAACAAATCATGCGGAAGATCAACCTGTTCATTTGCAATTAAAAGATAAAGATTTGCCAATTAAATATACTTTGGAAAAATTTGCTGAACCTGCACAAAGATATTGTCCAGTAGGTGTATATGAAATTCAAAATGAGAATAATCAAGAGAAGTTTGTTATAAATTCTCAAAACTGTATCCACTGTAAAACTTGTGATATAAAAGAACCTTCACAAAATATTAACTGGGTAACTCCAGAAGGAGGAGGCGGTCCTAAATACGGCAATATGTAATTAAGAAAGATCTATTGCTAGTTTTTTTAATTTTTCAATTGGTACAACTTTAAGAGTATTTTCGTGAGTCTTTTTTAAATAAATTGAGCATCCTTTTCCTGCATCTATTGCTTTACCTACCCAACTTGCACAAACACACCAATTGTCCCCGTCTTTTAATCCTGGAAAACCAAATTCAGGATGAGGAGTTATCAAATCATTTCCTGCTTCTTTGCACCATTCTAAAAATTCATTATTTACTTTTACACAAACTGTGTGCATTCCATGATCATTTTCATCTGTATTACAACATCCGTCTCTAAACCAACCTGTTAAAGGATTGTTAGAACATTCTTCTAGATTTTCACCTAAAACATTTTTTTGTTGTTCACTCATTAAATTTTAGTTGGATTTGGCTGACCTTTATAAACCTTATCTGGATCAAATTTTTTTTCTTTTTCTTCAAATTTCATTTCAATTTGTCTGCCATTTTCAATTTTACCTAACGGAACCGATCTATAAAAACATGACCTGTAACCTACATGGCAACTTGCTCCATCACCAATATCTACTGTCATCCAGACAGCATCTTGATCATCATCAATTCTAAGTTCTGTAACTTTTTGAACGAAGCCACTAGTTTTTCCTTTATGCCAAATTTGTTTTCTTGATCTACTCCAATAATGTGCCTCTTTAGTTTCAATAGTTAATTTTAAAGCTTCAACATTCATGTAGCCATGCATAAGAATTTCTTTAGTTTTTGAACAAGTGGTAATTACTGGAATTAACCCATCATTATCGAATTTTGGCGTTAATAAAGAGCCTTCTTCTATTTCAGCGACATTTTCTCTTTTTTTAAACATATACTTGGAATTTTCTAGCATATTACTAAATATATTAAATATTTTAAAAATAAGGATTTATATATATAAAAGCACATCATGAAATTAGTAAAAAACGAAAATGAAGCAAATAAAGAACATGTTTCTGATAAAGAAGCAGAAGAATCTTTTGTTAAAATACTTAAATGGATAGGCGAAGATCCAGGAAGAGAAGGATTGCTAGAAACTCCTAAAAGAGTAGTAAAAGCATTTAAAGAATATTTTAGCGGTTATAAAGAAAATCCAGGAAAAATTTTAGAAAAAACTTTTGGAGATGTTGACGGTTATGATGACATGGTTGTTCAAAAAAATATTTCAGTGCACAGTCATTGTGAACATCATATGGCGCCAATTATTGGTGTAGCACATGTGGCATACATTCCAAAAGATAGAGTTGTTGGGTTAAGTAAACTTGCTAGAGTAGTTGAAGTATTTTCAAAAAGACTTCAAACTCAAGAGAGACTTACAATGCAGATAGCACATACTTTAATGGATTCTTTAGATGCAAAAGGAGTAGCAGTAAGCATTGATTCAACTCACCAGTGTATGACTATGAGAGGAATTAAAAAAGAGCAGGCGACAACTGTTACTAATTATTATTTGGGTCAATTCAAAGAAGATCTAAGTTTTCAGAATAGATATTTAAGATTTATTGCAAAATAAAGTTTATAATTAATTATGTCAGATAGCTTTAAGGCTTTAGTAATTAATCAAGAAGGTGAAAATTTTAGTAGAGAAGTTAAATCTATAGATAAAAGTTTTTTAAAGCATGGAGATGTTTTAGTTAAAGTTGATTATTCAAGTTTAAATTTTAAAGATGCTTTAATATTAAAAAATGGAGCAAGATTAGTTAAAGAATTTCCACATATTCCAGGTATAGATTTTTCAGGAACAGTTGAAGAAAGTCAAAATGATAAATTTAAACCAGGTGATGGAATAATCTTAACCGGTTGGAGAGTAGGTGAAATCTTTTATGGTGGGTATTCTCAATATGCAAAAGTAAACGGTGATTTTTTAGTCAAAAAACCTAAAGAATTAACTTCAAAGCAAGCTATGATTTTAGGAACAGCTGGATTTACAGCTTTACAATGTTCATTTGCAACAAAAACTGCAAGAGAAGAACTTTTACTTGGTGATAAAGTTGAAAACGTTATTGTAACAGGAGCTTCAGGAGGAGTTGGAAGTATAGCTGTTATGATTTTAAATAAACTTGGATGCAATGTTACTGCCGTTACAGGTAAAGAAAGTAATAAAGATTATTTAAAATCGATTGGTGCAAAAAACATCATAAACAGTACTGATTTAAACAAAGAAGCAAGACCTTTAGATAAAGGTTTATGGGATGGTGCGGTTGATACAGTAGGTGGTCAAATTTTAGCAAATGTTTTAGCCCAAACTAAAGAAGGTGGAATCGTTGCGGCTTGTGGTAATGCTGCTGATATAAAATTAAATACAACTGTAATGCCTTTCATTATAAGAGGTGTAAAACTTTGGGGGATTAATTCTGTAAATGCTTCTATAAAAAGAAGACAATTTTTATGGAATGAAGCTTCAAAATTAATTAATTTTGATTTACTTGGTCAGTCAATTAAAGAAGTAAATTTAGAAGGACTTTTAGATATTTATCCAAAAATGCTTAAAGGTGAAACATCAGGTAGATATATAGTAGACTTAAACGAATAATGGATTGGGATAAATTAAAAATTTTTCATGCTGTTGCTGAAGCCGGAAGTTTTACAAGTGCTACTGTTACATTAAATTTAAGTCAGTCAGCTATCAGTAGACAAATCCAATCACTAGAAGATGACCTCAAAGTCAAATTGTTTGAAAGACATGCAAGAGGACTAACTTTAACTGAAAATGGTGAGTATGTTTATAAAACGGCTCATGAAGTTATAAGTAAGCTTAAAGAGGTAGAAACATCTCTAGGAGACCAAAAAAACAAACCTTCAGGAAAAATAACTATTACAACAGTTAGAAGTTTTGGAACACACTGGCTTACCCCAAGAATACAAGAATTTATGCAATTAAACCCCGAAATAGAGGTAGAATTGATATTTGATGATAAAGAGTTAGATTTAAGCACAAGACAAGCCGATATAGGCATCTTCATGAGAAGACCCAAAAAATTAAATTATATTCAAAGAAAATTAATAGATATTAACTATCATATATATGGATCAAATAAATATTTAGAAAAACATGGAATGCCGAAGACAATAAATGATTTAAATAAACACAAATTTATATCTTTTGGAAAAGGAGCACCTTCACCGGTATATAATCCAGATTGGGCTTTAAAAATAGGCATGAAAGACAACGGTAAAAGAAAGTCTGCTATGAAAGTAAATAGTGTTATGGGTCTACTTTTAGCCGTTGAAAGCGGAGTAGGTCTAGCAGCTTTGCCAGACTATCTAGTGTTTCAATCTACTAATCTAATTAAAGTATTACCCAAAGTAGAAGGGCCTATCACTGAGGCTCACTTTGTTTACCCTCAATCACTCAAAAATGTAGCTAGAGTTCAAGCTTTTAGAAATTTCTTATTTAGTAAAATTTCTGAGTGGAAATTTTAATATAAACCATATTTTAATAGTAAAACCTGAGATTGCGACATATTGATACTGATAATCATTATCATTGATAATAATTATCAATTGCACTATATGGCATAAAATTAAATTAATTATAAAAAGGAAAATAAATGAAAAAAATATCAATTTTAGCTTTGATTTCTTTATTGTTAGTATCCACTTTTGCAATCGCAAACGAGGTAAACATCTTCAATGCAAGACATTATAAAGCTGATGCTGAACTTTATGGAAAGTTTACAGCAGCAACAGGAATTAAGGTAAATTTAATTAACGGTAAATCAGGAGCATTAGAAAAAAGAATGATAGAAGAAGGCGCCGATTCTTCTGCAGACCTTTATATCACAGCTGATGCTGGAAGATGTGGTGCTTTTCAAGCAAAAGGTATGACGCAAAGTGGATTAACTTCAGCGACAATTAAATCATCTGTTCCAAAAAACTTTAGAACATCACACTGGGTTGGAGTAGCGAAAAGAGCAAGAATAATTTACTACTCACCAGAAAGAGTTACTGGTGCTGAATTATCTGGAATGACCTATGAAGGTCTAGCTGATCCAAAATGGAAAGGTAGATTAGTAATTAGAAAATCAAGCAACATTTACAATAAATCTCTTGTAGCTTCATTGATTGAGAATAATGGAAAAAAAGCTACCGCAGAATGGGCAAAGGGAGTTGTTGCAAACATGGCTAGAGAATCTACAGGAAACGATAGAGCTCAAATTATGGCAGTAGCCGCTGGAGAAGCTGATATTGCTGTAGCTAACACATATTATTTAGCTCTTATGTTATCTGGTAATAAAGGTGCAGAACAACAAGAAGCTGCAAAAAAAGTTAAAGCATTTTTTCCAAATCAAGACGGAAGAGGAACTCACATGAATATTAGTTGTGCAGCTCTAGTTAAAGGTGCTCCAAATAAAGCAAATGCAATAGCACTTGTTGACTTTTTATTATCAGCTGAGTCTCAAGAGCACTTTACTAATAACACTTTTGAGTTTCCAATGATTGCTGGTGTTTCACCAAGTCCATTGGTAGTAAACAATTTGGGATTAGATTTTAAACAAGATCTAGCAACAAAAGTTTCTAGCTATGGAAAAAATCAAGCTGCTGCATTAGAAGTAATGACCGCTGCTGGCTGGAAATAAGTGTTAGAAGTTAAAAAAAAATTTATGTCTGATATTGATTATAATAAATCTTCCAAGTCATGTCCGCAATGTGCCGAGGAGTGTGAAAAAATCGATAAAAGAATAAATAAAAGAAAATTTTCAGAAATTGAAGACAAGGATTTTCCGCATATCCTTAAAGTTTTTAATTTTTAGTTTTCTTGATATTTGGTGTCTGTGGTGATGAATCTCCTTTACACACAGTCTCATTTAATCATGGACACCAAATAAATATTGTAGAATAATATATTTTAAAAAAAGCGGAATACTTTCAATTACTGGTAAAATAATGCTTAAAAGATTAAATATTTGGTATTTAAGTTCATTTCTTATTTCTTTTATTGTAGCTATTCCAATAATAACAGTTTTTACAAGTTTTTTTGAAGATACATCAAATTATTTTGAAATTCTTAAACAAACTTTTTTTCTTGAATATATATTTAATTCTTTAACTCTTTTAATTGGAGTTTTATTTTTAACATTTTTTTTAGGAGTAGGATCGGCATATATAGTCTCTTTTTATCAGTTTCCTGGGGCTAATTTTTTTAAATGGGCTCTAATACTATCTTTTGCAGTACCTCCTTATATTTATGCTTATTCTTTGTTCGCTTTTTTTGAAAATTATGGGACAGCATTTACAATCTTAAAATATTTATTTGGGGATGGAAATTACAACACACATATTCCAAAATTAGACGGTATGTTTGGGTTGATATTATCAATCTCTTTCTCTCTGTATGCTTATGTATATATACTTGCCAGATCATCATTTTTATATCAATCACAAAATTTAATAGAGCTAGGTAAAAATCTTGGTTTTTCAAAATTTAAATCTTTTTACGCAATAATATTACCTGCGGCTCGTCCTGCTATTGTTGCTGGTTTATCATTAGTAGCAATGGAAACATTAGCTGAATTTGGTGCGGTAGATTTTTTTTCTGTAAATACTTTAACAACAGGTATTTATAATGCCTGGATAGCTTTTGATGACTTGGCATTCGCCAATCGAATATCTTTTTTTCTTTTGTTGTTTATCTTTATATTGTTTCTAACTGAAAATTTATCTAGAAAAAAAGCTAAGTATCATTTGGAAATAAAAGGTGGATTTAAGAAAAAAGAAAAAATTAAACTTTATGGAGGAAAATCTTTTTTTGCTTTTATATTTTGTTTTATTATATTTTTTTTGAGTTTTTTATTTCCATTAAGCCAAATGTTATACTGGACAATTAAATTTCCTGAAAATTTGACTGACTTACAAATAATCGATCTCTTGATAAATACTTTATATCTAGTTTCTTTATCAAGTTTAGTTTTAATATTTTTTTCTTTAATATCAAATTATGGAAATAGAGTTTCGAATAAAAAAATTTTAAATTTATTATCCACTTTATCAATTTCTGGTTATGCAATACCGGGAGTAATTCTTGCTATAGCATTTATAACTTTTGTAGCATGGTTTGATGAAAACATATTTAAAGCATTAGGATTTTTATCAATAAAAAAAATATTTATTGGTTCGGTTTTAGGTTTGGTTATAGTTTATTTTGTAAGATTTTATTCATTAGCTTTTAATGGAATAAAATCAGGATACGAAAAAATGAACATTGCAGTTGATGAGAGCGCTTACCTTCTTGGATATTCTAAAACAAAAACTTTTTTAAATATTCACATTCCTTACTTAAGAAATTCACTTTTGTTTGTTATTATATTAATTTCATTAGAAATAATCAGGGAATTGCCAATTACGCTTATTTTGAGGCCATTTAATTTTGAGACTTTTGCAACTACAGCTTATATTTCTGCATCGGAGGATTTATTAGAAGCTGCTGCAGTGCCCTCATTATGTTTGATAATTATTGCAAGTTTCTTCATTTTACTTACATCTAAATATATTTTAAGAGATAACAGTGAATAAAAATTTTTTTGAAATTACAAATGTTACATTTAAAGTTGGAGGTCAAAATAAGGTAAATAATGTATCTTTTTCAATTGAAAAAGAGGGTGATGTTATTTGTCTTTTAGGCCCTTCTGGTATTGGAAAAACAACAATTCTAAGATCAATAGCTGGTTTAGAAAAAATTGAATCTGGTACGATAAAACTTAAAGGAAAAACATTATCTTCAAACAAAGCTTACATTGAGCCTGAAGATCGAAATATATCACTGTCATTTCAAGAAAATAGTTTATTCCCACATTATACAATTGAAGAAAATATTTACCTTGGAAGGGAAAGAAAAAATTCTAATAAAAAAAAGAAAATAAATATAAAAAAAATAATAAAATTACTTAATATTGGTAAAATTTTAGATCACTATCCACATCAAGTTAGCGCAGGAGAAGCCCAAAGAGTTTCTCTTGCAAGATCACTAGTTTCTCAACCAGATCTTTTGCTTTTAGATGAGCCTTTGTCTAATGTTGATCAAAGTTTTAAAGAAGAAATACAAGTTCAATTAAAAAAACTATTAAAAGATTTAAAAATAACAACCATAATTGTTACACATGATTCATATGAAGCATTTTATTTAGGTAACAAGTGTGGAATTATTTTAAATAAACAACTTAAACAATTTGATGATCCATATAATGTTTATCATTTCCCCAATTCAATTGAAGTTGTAAATTTTCTAAATAGAGGAATTTTAATACCTGCAAAAGTTACTGGAGAAAATAGTTTAGAAAATAAAGACTTAGGAACTATAAAAGGTAATTTTATAAAACATTATAAAAAAGGCACTGATGTAAAATTATTATTACAACCAGAAGATTTAGAACATGATGATCAAAGTAATCTAAAATTAGAAGTAGTGGATAGAAAATTTAGAGGTACGAATTTTATTTATACATTAAAAACTAATAGCAATCTTTTAGTTCCTGTATTTGTTCATTCCCATCACATCCACCAACATGAAGTAGATGAAAAATTTGGAATTAAACGTCCAATAAATATTGATCATATAGTATGTTTTTAAGTGTAAACTTCTTTCTTTCATAATAATATTAAATTGAATGAACAAAGAAATACCTAAAAGTACAAAAGTAGTTATTATTGGAGGTGGAGTTGCAGGAACTTCTTGCGCTTATCATTTAGCAAAATTTGGATGGAAAGATGTTATCCTTTTAGAAAGAGATCAGCTTACATCAGGTACAACTTGGCATGCTGCTGGACTTGTTAGTCAACTAGGACCTTCTGCAGGAGTAACAAAGATTAGAAAATATTCGCTGGAACTTTATAAAAATTTAGAAAAAGAAATAGATTTTTCAAGCGGATTAAAATTAAATGGAGCTCTGTCTATAGCAACAACAAAAGGAAGGTGGCAAGAACTTAAAAGACAAGCAACAACAGCACAATTATATGATGTAAATGTTGAAGTATTAAATATTGATCAAATAAAAAAAATATATCCAATAATTAATGAAAAAGATGTTTTAGGTGGAATTTTTATGCCTGGGGATGGTCAAGCAGACCCAATTGGAGTAACAAATTTACTAGCAAAAGCAGCAAGAAAAGAAGGAGCTAAGATATTTGAAAAATCACCAGTTGAAAAAATAGTTAAAAAAAATGGAAGAGTGGCGGGAGTTGTTGTTAATAGTCAAACTATTGAATGCGAATATATTGTGCTTGCAACTGGAATGTGGTCTAGACAAATAGGTGAAGACTCAGGTTTTAGTATTCCCCTATATCCTGCGGAACACTTTTATGTAATCACTGAAGGAATAAATGATTTACCAAAGAACATACCCGTATTAAGAGATTTTGATGACAGTTTATATTTAAAAGAAGATGCAGGAAAAATGTTAATTGGAATATTTGAAGGAAAATCAATTCCAGCATTTAATAAAACTAATAGAGTTCCAGAAGATTTTTCATATGGAGAATTTCCTGAAAATTTTGAACATTTTGAACCATATTTAGAAGCAGCATTAAAAAGAGTCCCTCTTTTAGAAAAAGCTGGCATTAGAAAATTTTTTGCGGGACCAGAATCATTTACACCAGATACAAATACTCTTTTGGGTGAAGTACCAGGAATTAAAAATTTGTTTGCCTGTTGTGGTTTAAATAGTATTGGAATTGGAAGCGGAGGAGGGGTTGGAAAAGTTACCGCAGAATGGTTGATGAATGGTCATATAAATGAAGATTTATTTATTTATGATATTAAAAGATTTCAAAATTTTCATTCGGAAGTAAATTTTATTAAAGAAAGAATTACAGAGACTTTAGGTGATTTATATGGAATGCATTGGCCATTTAAACAACACAAAACTTCAAGAAATCAAAAATTAGTTCCTTATCATGAAGAATTAAAAAAGGCCGGAGCATGCTTTGGAGTTTCAAGCGGTTATGAAAGACCAATGTGGTTTTCAAAAAATGGAGAAAAAGCAGAATATGAATATTCATACAATTATCAAAATTGGTATCCTTCTGCAGAATTTGAAACAAAAAATGCAAGAGAAAATATTGGATTGTTTGAATTAACTCCTTTTTCTAAGTACGAATTAAAAGGTGAAAAAGCTCATGATGAACTTCAAAAAATCTGTACCGCAAATATTAAAAAAGAAGTTGGAAAATGTACTTATACTCAAATGCTAAACAAAGATGGTGGTATAGAAACAGATTTAACAGTTGTTAATGTTGGAGAAAATAACTTTAGAATTATAACTGCAGCTGCAAATAGAGAACATGATAAATTTCATATTGAAAAACATTTATCAAAAGATTTAAAATTAATGGATGTTACAGATGATTATTGTGTACTTGGTGTATTTGGCCCCAAAAGTATAGATTTGATGAAAGATTTAAGTAATGACGATTTTTCTAATGGAAATTTTAAATTTGGAACAGCAAAATATATCACAATTAATGAAATAAAAATATGGACGCAAAGATTATCTTATGTTGGAGAACTAGGATTTGAACTTTATATAGAAACAAATAAAGCTAAAGAAATTTATAATCTAATTGTTGAAAAAGGAAAAAAATACCAATTAAGTCATTGTGGCATGCATGCAATGGATATTATGAGAATGGAAAGTGGTTTTATTCATTGGGGCCATGATATTTCTCCAGAAGAAAATCAATATCAAGCAGGTCTAAAATTTGCAATTAGTTATAAAAAAAACATAGATTTTATAGGCAAAGAAGCCCTTATTAAAATTAAAGATAAAGAATTAGATAAGAAATTAATGATGTTTACTTTAAAAGATTCTAAACCTGGAGAGCCATTACTTTTGCATGATGAGCCTATTTATTTAGATGACCAAATAATAGGTCGTACGACTTCTGGGAACTATTCTTTTTGTTATGAAAAAAACCTATCTTTTGGATATGTTAATTCTGGACATTCTTACGAAAATCTTAAAAATAAAAATGTTTTTATAGAAGTTGAAAAGAAAAAATATAAAGTAGATATTTTGCAAAAACCATTAAATCAAAAAAATTATAGAAATTAAATTATGCGTAAAATAATTTTAATCTTTTTCATTTATCTAATTAATTTAATTTACTTTACCAATGTAAGTGCCAAAATGTATAAAATTGGAGATACATTTGAAAATGAAATAAAGTTTTCAAAAAAATTTGTATTACCACTTTCCGAAGGTAAATGGGAAGTAGTTGATAGATATGCTTTTCATTATTATTTCAGCTTCAAAGGAAATACAATTGCTAGATTGGAAAATAATGAGTTAATGGAATTATTAATTGTCGAAAAAGCTGATTTAGCTGGAGAGGCGATGGTTGCTTTAGATCATATTATACAAGAATTAGTTTTTAAAGATAAATACGATGGTTGTTACACAAGACCAGAGTATTACTTGGTAGAAGTTTTTTCAAAAGGAAGCACTCATAATTGTTTAGTAGTTCGTCATCATGATACAAATAAAGATATATTTAAACCAGCAAATCCAATTCAATCGAATGCACACTTAATAAAATGGATAAAAGATAAATCTGTAATAATCCCTCCTATAGCGTTAGGTAGCTGGCATTCATATTTTTCAAGATTAACTAGAGGTAATTATTATTTAATCCAATATATAGCAAATCCAAAAATGTTTAATTCTCCAAAACTAAATTATCTTACAGAAGATAGTTCTGAATTTCATAAAGCTAATATAGGCAGATTCCCAGAACATAAAATAATAATGGATAAATGGATTTCATATACGGCGAAACAACATCGAACTATAGAAAAATTAACTAAAGCCAAGGAACATCATTTGTTAAATTTGGAAAAATACATTCTTAAAAATGAGATTGAAAATGTAGAAAATGATAGTGATAAAAAAGATATGATAGAAGATCTTGAAAAGTTAAATGAACTTTATAAATCGGGAGTTATTACGAAAGAGGAATTTAAAAAAGCCAAAGATAAAATTTTAAATTAAAAAAATAAATAATGTTAAAATATGCATTAAAATACTTAAAAGATTATGCAAGATTAGGTTTTAATTCTGACGGTTATACAGTTTTTTCAAAAATTATATTAAAGAAAATTAAAAAAGGAATATATTTAGATATTGGATGTTATCATCCCATAAAAGATTCAAATACAGCTTTACTTTATAAAAATGGTTGGAAAGGAACAAATATAGATATATCTGAAGAAAGTATAGAAATGTTTAATATATTTAGACCCAATGATTTAAATTTAAGCTTAGGAATTTCTACTAAAAATGGATATCAAAAAGCATATTTTGAAAAAGCAATATCTACACTTTCAAGTTTAGATGGCACCTACTTAGGTAAACAAGGTAGAAAAAATTTAATTGTAAGAAAAGTTAAAGTAATGACCATAAAAAGTCTAAGAAAAAAATATAAGATTAATAAATTGGATTTTTTGAAAATTGATTGTGAAAATATTGATATGTCAATAATAATGAAATCAAGTCTTAAAGATTTAGATAGTAATTATTTGTGTTTAGAAATATTACCTACAAACATTTATGGCTGGAAAAATCATAAAATGCCATCTAGATCAAATAAAAAATATTACAGAAATTATTTTCTTAAATCAAAAGTTTATAGAAAATTAAAAAAAAATTTTATATTTGTCGATAATGATCAAGCAACTTTTCTTCTTAAAAAAAGATAATATTATTTTACAAATGTATCGTTGAATTGTTTTGCCACTCTCACAAAAGTAGTACATTTGCTAAGTTGTTTTAAAGAAGGTGCGCCGACATAAGTACAACTACTTCTTATTCCACCAAGTATATTTTGAATTGTATCTTCGATTTTTCCTCTATACTTAACTCTTACAGTTCTTCCCTCACTACTTCTGTAGGATGATAAGCCACCATAATGTTTATTATTTGCGGTATCTGAACTAGAACCATAAAATTCAATAAATTTAGAACCATTTGACTTAACAATTTTACCTTTTCCTTCATCATGCCCGGCAAACATTCCACCAAGCATTACAAAATCAGCTCCACCACCAAAACCTTTAGCAACATCACCTGGACAAGTACATCCACCATCTGCAATCATGTGTGCTCCAAGTCCATGAGCTGCATCAGCACATTCTATAACCGCACTTAGCTGAGGGTAGCCAACTCCTGTTTGAATTCTAGTAGTACAAACACTTCCAGGACCTATCCCAACTTTTACAATATCAGCTCCGCTTAGTATTAACTCTTGTGTCATATCTGCAGTTACAACATTACCTGCTATAATTGTTTTTGTAGGATATTTGTCTCTTACTGATTTTAAAAATGCGCTAAAACGTTCAGAATATCCATTAGCAACATCAATACAAATAAATTTAATAAAACTATATTCTTTCAAAACTTTATCTAAATTTTGAAAATCCTCTTTTTTTATACCAATACTTAAAGCAATATTAGGATAGATTGATTTAATTTTTTTAAATTGTTTTATTTTTTTTACATCATGCTGTTTTGTTAAACATGTAATCATTCCATAATTAGATAATTTTTCAGCAATACCTAATTCACCCACGCCATCCATATTTGCAGCCATAATAGGAATTCCTGTCCATTCATTATTACTGTATTTAAATTTATAAGTTCTTTTAAGATCTACATCTTTACGGCTTGAAAGAGTGCTTCTTTTAGGTCTAAAAAGCACATCGGAGTAATCCAGTTTTAACTCTTCTTCAATTCTCACAAATCCGAACTTATACAGAGCATCTTGTAAAATTCAAATTAAATTTTAACGATATACACTGAAATAATCATACTTTTGCAACCAACAATATACTGCTAAAAAAGGTTTAAAATGTTTAAAGATTTTAAAAAAAAATTTATCAAAGTAAAAAAGGGAAAAATATTTTGTAGGATTGGTGGCGGGGGCCCTCCTTTATTGTTATTGCACGGGTATCCACAAACACATTTTATGTGGCATAAAACAGCAAATGAACTCTCAAAATTCTTTACGATTATAGCAGCAGATCTAAGAGGCTATGGATCCAGCTTTGTTTTAAAAAGCGATAGCAAACATTTAAATTATTCAAAAAGAGAAATGGCTAAAGATATGGTTCAACTGATGGATAAACTAGGTTTTAAAAAATTTTTTATAGCGGGCCATGATAGAGGTGGAAGGGTAGCTCATAGACTAGCTAGAGATTTTAGAAAAAAAGTTATTGCTATAAGCGTTTTAGATATTTGTCCTACTTTAGATATGTATGAAAAAACTGAAATGAATTTTGCTAAAGCATATTTTCATTGGTTTTTTCTAATTCAGCCAAAATGGCTTCCAGAAAGAATGATTAAAAGTGATCCAAAAAAATGGATGAAAAGTTGTTTAGATAAATGGTCAGGTAACAGCAAGTTTGGCAAAGCTGAGGAAATTTATTTTCAAGCTTTTAAACAGTCCAAAAGAATCCATGCAACATGTGAAGACTATAGAGCATCAGCTTCTATAGATTTAGTGCATGATAAGAAAGACCGAAAAAAATTACTAGATATACCAATACAAGTGTTATGGGGCAAACAAGGAGTTGTTGGAAAACAATTTAATTCTTTAAAGATATGGAAAAAATATACTAAAAATAAAGTTTATGGGGCAGGTATAAAATCTGGTCATTTTATACCCGAACAAAACCCTAAAGAAACTATAAAACATCTAAAAAAATTTTTTATGAAAAATGTTTAAAATTGTTCCTGGCAAGAAAGACATAGGTGCAGAAATTTTTTGCAACATAAATAAAATAAATAAAAAAGAATGTAAAAAAATAAAATCTGCTCTTCAAAAATATGGAATGTTGTATTTTAGAAAACAAAAATTAAATTCAAAAAACTATATTAAGTTTGCAAAAAATTTTGGCAAACTTGCTGAATATCCAAGGTTAAAAGGTTTAAATAAAAAATACCCAAAAATTACTGTCGTTCAAAGAAAAGTTTCAGACAAAGGACCAAGTTTTGGAGAACAGTTTCATACAGATTCTATTTATACAAAGCAACCACCAAAGTTTACAATGCTACTATCTAAATTAGTTCCAAAAAAAGGAAAAGCTAATACAGAATTTTGCTCTCAGTATTTAGCTTATAAATATTTACCTGTATCGTTTAAAAAAAAACTAAAAAAATACAAAGGTAATTATTCATCAGAAGGACCTATTGCGATTACCACTCAAGAAAGAGTTAAAGAAAAAGGAAAAATTAATAAAGAATTAAAGTCTAGACATAATATTATTAGAAAAATTAATGCTAAATATACAATTTATTGTAGTCCCGGTCATTTTGTTGGATTTAATTCCAAACTAAAGAGAGAAAGAAAATTAGAAAAATACTTATTTAATCATCAAATTAAAAAGAAATTTCAGTTTTCATTAGCCTGGGAAAAGAACCAATTGGCTATTTGGGATAATAGATCAATGTTACATCAAGCCACTCCATTCAAAGGCAATAGAATAATGTATAGAATTACAATAAATTAAAATATATCTACAATTTATATCTCTAGATTTTTACTAATTGTTATTATATTTTTCGTAACTAAATTTTTAAATTTTTAATGAAAAAAATTATTCTAGGTATAGTCTTTTCTTTTTTTTTTAGCTCGATTAGTTATGCCGGAGCTTGTAATACAACGGTGACTGCTGCAGTAACTGTACAATATAGTTGTGCTGACGACGATTCATTAACTGTAACAGGATCTATATCCTATAATAATCAAAATGCTGTTCTTTCACAGCTATTAGATGGGGTAACAATTACAAATTCTGGTACTATACAAACAACAACAGACGGAAGTGATGGACATAGTGCAATTAAAGGTCAATCATCATTAAACCTAACGGTAACAAATAGCGGCACTATACTGGCGGCAGAAGATTATGGTATTAAACTTATAGAAGCCGAAAAAGTAACCATTACTAATCAGGCAGGCGGTACAATTAAGGCCACACCTGCATCGAGCGGATCTCAAATAGCAATTGGCGGAACTAAAATGGGAAATTGTGGAACTTGTTTAAATGAATCAACATCATCTTCAGGAGAAGGTTTAACTTTATATAACTATGGAACCATAGATGCTGATAGTAGAACCGTATACGGAGGACATGCCAGCGGACACACTTCAAAAAAAACTAAAATATATAATTATAATGGTGGAATGATTGATGCCACCAGTAGCTCAGCAGTTAAATTTCAATATGCAGAAGATTTTGAACTCTATAATTATAGTGGAGCAACTATACAAACCGGTAGTGGGAATTACGCTATTGATTTAAAAGGAGCTTCAACAATTACAATAGATAATGCAGGTACCATTAAACCAAGTGCTGCCTATGGTATTTATTGTGATATTTGTAGCAATCTAACTCTTACAAATTCTGGCGATATAGAAGCTACAAGTGATGCTTTATTTTTAAGAGATATGACAGGAACAAATACCATTACTAACTCAGGTACAATAAAAAATACTTCTGGCGGTAGATCGATCCAATTTAATGGAAGTACAGGTGTAACCTTAGAAAATACAGGAACAATTGAGTCAGCCACTCAAGTTGCTGTTGATTTTGTTGATAATGTTAATCCAACTTTAAAAAATTGGGGAACAATAAAAACGACAGCTAATAAATCAAAAGTAGTGGATTTTCCTCAAACTGATAGCACAGGAACTGGAGGAACATTAGAAAATTATGGAACAATTATAGCTTCAACAGGATCTTCTGGACAGGCAATAAGAGTTGGAGATGGTACAGCAACTTGGGATGATTTAAAAATTATTAATTCAGGAACAATTTCATCTGTAGGAGAATCGGTTCTGGTTTCAGGAGGATCTGGTACATCTGGATTAAATATAACTACCAAAGGAGAAGGAACTTGGGTGGGAGAAATTGATATGGAAAGTGCCGCTGTAACAATGACTTTAGATTGCAGTATTACAAAAGACCAGGATATAGAAATTGAAGACAAAACCAACATGGTTATTGTTAACAATTTATGTGGAAACGATACTTATGAAATTTTGGATTCATCAAAAAATGCTGATGCGGACAATTCCGAAACCAACGGCTATTTAAGAATTTATGGAGAAGATTTAGACTTAGATAGTCATAACAAAAAATATAGAACCGAAATCTTTTTAGCAAAATTAAATAATATATTTAATTCTGCCGATGAAAATGAAGAACAGCGTACTTACTATTCTGCACAAAAAAGAGATAATATTTATAAAAACTATGAAAATGGAGTTTTGGGTTTTTTTGAAAAAAAAGATAAATTTAGTTTTTTAGAAAAACCTTTTATTAGTTATTCCGATCAAAGAGCTTCATTTAATAATAGCGAATATACAGGAAGCAAGAATTTAGCAATAGGTTTTAAAAAACAAATACAAACAGAAGAATTTAATGCATTAATAGTGCCTGTTGTGGGTTTATCACAAAATAAAGTTGTAGATGTTGAAACAGAAACCAACCAGTGGATTAAAAAAGGTTTTTCAAGTCAATTTGCAGGAGTGAATACATCTATATCTAAAAAAATTGATTATAATAATGAAAGTAATTTAACTTTAGAGATAAATGGAACCTACGGTATACATAGATTGCCAAAATATATAACTAATTTTACTGATGGTGATTTGTCAGTTGATAATGCAATTGACCAAGTTCTTGGAGCGGGATTTAATGTTAAATATTCAAAAGAAAGTACTAATGGATTTATTCTAGAGCCTTATACCGGTCTATCTGTAAATAATACTTTAAGTAATGATATAGAAATTATTGCTGATGGAGAAAGTAAAGAAGCTGGCCATGTAATGAATGGTGTATTGGCTAGAAATGTAGGTTTAAACTTAAAAAAAAATAACGAAAACTTTAGTTTTGCTATTAATTTTAATTACCAAGATCAAGATGGATTAAAAGAGAATACAGCTAGCATTTCTTTAAGCAAAAAAATTCAACAAATTGCAAAATTAAGAAAACAAAGAGAAAGAGAAATACCAGAGTTAGAAAAATTATTTGATCAATTACAATTGGCTAAAGAAAATGAGAGATTAGTTGAAATAGCAGGCAAAACAGCTGAAGAAAATAAGATTATGAAAGATTTAATAATTCAACTATTGAAAGAAAATCAAAAGCTTAAAACAGAAAACCTATTATTTAATAATAATTAAATAAGAACGAAAATAATCAAAAAATATAGTGAACGTTGTAGATTTAAAAAAAAGTTGATAGTCTATAGCAATGAATAGAAAAGGCTTCACTCTAATAGAACTTCTAGTCGTTGTAGCCATCATTGGAATTTTAGCTGCTGTAGGCGTTGTTGCATATAGCGGTTATACGAGTGGTGCCAAAATAGCTGCAACAAAAAGTAATTTTGCTACTGCTTCAAAATATATTGCAAATGAACTTATGCTTTGTCAAAGCGATCCTGATAGATATCCATTTGATCAAAATAATGTTAAATGTGATAGTGTTAAAGCTCAAACTATCGCTCAATATGTTGATGAGGCATTTAAAAAATATAGTTTTAAAAATCCATATGGAAAATCCGATAAAAAAACAGAAAAAGCGATTAAAAGTGGTGGAGCAGCTTACGAAGATAAAGAACTTGGATATATAGTAATCAATACACAAGGAAACAAAAACGCAACTGCTGAATCGTGTTTTAAAACCCCATGTAATGAAAAAGATTCAAATGGAAACTATAAAAACATATTATTAATGAAAATAGCTTTAGACTAAAAAACTAGCTACACACAAGACTTACTGTTAACATCTATTTAATTATAAAAAGTTTGGACGAAAAAAAGGAGGAAATAATGAAAGAATATAGCGGACGTTGTAGATGTGAAAAAATAACTTTCAAAGTAAGCGGTGAACCAACTTGGAAAGTTAATTGTAATTGCAACTGGTGCCAAACAACAAGCGGAAGTGCGTTCAGATCATTTGTAATATTCAATGAAGATGACATTACATATCTTAATGAGCGCCCAGCTTCTTATGAAGATACAAAAACTGAACATGGTAGACCAATGTCAAACCTATTTTGTTCTACTTGTGGAACTATAGTTGGTATTAAAGTTCCTATTATGGAAGGTCGTCAACACATCTCTATTGGCACAATAGACCAACGTAAAGACATAAACATCACTTGCAATATATGGGGACAAGAAGCACTTCAGTTTACAGGTTATTCAAAAGATGCTGAAGTTTATAAGACAGGTTATTGGGGTGGCACAGGCGAAAAAATGGAGATAGAAAAATAAAAAAATTTATTAAAAGTAAATGGTGAAAAAACTTTTAACAATCTTATTTCTGGGTTTGTTGTGGTGCAATGTTGGATTTGCAAGTGAAAAAGGCGGTATAAGAGAACCTGGGACCGATAAAAAATGTTTTTATCAGTTCAAGAAAGCAAATGTATTTGAAAAAAAATTTTTACCAAAAGTTAAAAAGAAAAAAGGAGTATTTATTACTTATGTAGGTTGTAATAAATATTATGATGATTGGAGTTGGGATTATTCTTTAAATATAGAAATAGATGTAGCACATAAAGAAGCATATCAAGGATGTGCTGAGAACGAAATGCCAGAATACAATCTTATCGGATGCCATTTATTTTCAATCAATGATGTAATTGTTTGGGGTAAAGATGCTGCTTTTGTGGCAAAAGTCGAAGAACCAATACAGGAGTATCTGTTAAAGAATAATAAAAAATTGAAAAAAATTATCGATAAAAAGAAAAAATTAGAGAAAAGATTGAGTGAAATGTATGTACAAAAATATCTTTTATGGGACGATGTAGTTTTCACGAAAGAAAGTCCAACATCTTTTAAAAAACTTATATTTAATAAAGAAAAAAACTTTTCTAATGTTATTAAGAGCACAAGCCGTGGTACAAAACACAGAAATAAAGTAAAAAATTTTAGATCATTTAGTTTTACAGCAGAATACGAAGACAATATTACATTAGATATATTTGTCGAATACGACAAAGATAAAAAAAAAGAGTTTGATTTTGTAAAAGCAGAAAATGAAGCAAAATTGTTTTCTAATATGTATGGTCAAATGCCTCATTTTTTAAAAATTCATAATAAAAGTATATATATACACAATGATATAGATGCTAATGAAGATTCAAGTGGAAATGGATTATGGTGGGTAGAACCGAGAAGTGGAGAATTCCATATTAATGCAATCCGAGACTCTAACAGATATAATCGATGTCGAGAAAAAGAGCGATACTCTCGTTGTGCTGTAGTAATGGTTCATGAATTGGCGCATGTTATGGAACCAGGAACAGGAACGATCAAACCATCACAATGGTTAAAAGCTAGAAGGTCAGATAAAAAAAAGTATGTTTCAGAATATGCAAAGTCAAGCTCAGGTGAAGATTTTGCTGAATCAATGGTAAGTTGGATTGTTGTAAGACATTTATCAAAT
>QCPT01000013.1 GCA_003212415.1 Pelagibacteraceae bacterium AG-439-F23 | reverse complement strand
TTGATATTAATTTTTTTTCTACACTTAATATCACTCAAAAAGTATTACCTCTATTGAAGCTCAATAAATCTAGTCAAATAATTAATATTTCATCAATTTCTGGAATTGTGTCAGATAGAGGAAATATTGCTTACGGCACAAGCAAGAACAGTTTGAATTTTGCAACCAAAATTCTTGCAAATGAATTAGCATCTTATAATGTAAGAGTAAATTCAATAGCTCCACATATAACAAAAAGTAAAATGTTAAAATTTATGAGCTCAGAAAAACAAAAACAGTTGGTAGATGAGAGTTTTATGAAAAAACAATGTACTGTGGATGATATTGCTGAAGCTGTTTACTTTTTAATTTCTGAAAAATCTAATTATATTAATGGCCAAATAATCAGATTAGACGGGGGCATGAAAAATTGACTAAAAATTTGATAAATTTTTCAAAAAAATTAAGAAAAAATATTTTATTTGCAGCAAATCATTCAGGAGAAGCTTCGCATTTAGGTGGTTCACTTTCTATGGTTGAAATTTTATCGTGCTTGTACTCAAAAATTCTAAAGCAAGAAAAAAAAAGTATTTTTATTTTGAGCAAAGGACATGCATTTTTGGGGCTTTTTTCTTGCTTGTATCAGATAAAAAAGATCAAAAAGAAAGATTTCCTTTCTTTTCAAACCAGTGGTAGTGAATTTATTGCTCATCCTATTATGGATTTAAAAAAAGGAATTGAGTCTTCAAATGGAAGTCTTGGACAAGGCCTTTCATTTGGTGTTGGTATTGCTATTGCAAAAAAGAAAAAGAAAGAAAAAGGAAATGTATATATCTTAATTGGTGATGGCGAATGTTATGAGGGATCAATATGGGAAGCGGCAATTACTGCAACCGAAAATAATCTCGATAACTTAGTAGTAATAATTGATTCAAATGGATTTCAAAATGATGGTGAAATTTCAAGTAAAATGAAAACTAAAAATTTAGTAAAAAAATGGAAAGGTTTTGAATGGGATGTTCAAAGATGCAATGGTCATAATTTAAATGAATTAGTTCAACTAATAAAACCTTCTAAATTAAACAAACCAAAAGCTATAATTGCACAAACTATAAAAGGTAAAGGTATTTCGTTTATGGAAAATAACAATGATTGGCATCATGGCAGATTAACTGCAAAACTTTACCAAAAAGCTTTAAAAGATATAATCTAAATGTTTAAATTTAATAAAGAACAGGCAGAAAATTGGTCTACCATGGGACCAAGAGCTATGTTTGGTCAATTTATGTTAAATTTAGGCAAAAGAGTTAAAAAACTAATGGTCTTATCTGGAGATCTTGGAAGGTCTTCAGGGCTTGATAGATTTAAAAAAAAATTTCCAGAAAAATATCTTTCAGTTGGGATATGTGAACAAAATCTTATAGGTGTAGCATCAGGTTTATCTAGAGAGGGTTTTAAAGTTTTTGTCACATCTTTTGCTCCATTTTTATCAATGAGAGCAAGTGAACAAATAAGAATGAATTTAGGTTATATGGGTCACAAAGTAAATATTGTTGCACTTGGTAGTGGCGTTTCAATGGCTTATCTTGGTAATAGTCATTTTGGCTTGGAGGATATTAATTGTATAAGATCAATACCAGGAATAAACATTTCATGTCCAGCGGATTGCGCAGAATTAGGAAAAACAATTTATGATTATGCTCTTAATGAAAGAGGGCCAAGCTACATTAGATTAACAGGTATACCAGGTAGAAAAAAAACTTTTGAAAAAGATTTCAAATATAAATTTGGAAAGTTAATACAACTTTCTAATGGTTCTGATGCTTTGATTTTATCACATGGGTCAGTAGTATCTGAATGCAAAACTGCCGTAAATAATTTAAAATTAAGCAATATAAATTGTTCCTTAATAAATGTCAGTTCTCTTCGTCCTCTAGATAATGCTATATTTGATAAAATAAAAAAACATAAAACAATATTTATAGTTGAAGAACATTTTAGTGTTGGTGGACTATATTCGATTATTAGTGAGCATTTAATAAAATTTAATATAAAAAAAAAAGTTTTAGGATTAAATCTAGGTAATAATTTTGGCCCTACTGGAACTTATCAATATCTATTAGATTATCATAAATTATCATCATCTAAGATAGAAAAAGCAATTTCCAAAGAGATAAAGTAAAATTAATTAATGTTTCAAATTAATTATAAAAATAGACTTAAGAGTATTATATTAGAGAATTATAAAAAAAAATTTACTTATATAAAATTAAAACAAAATATAATAAAACTTAATTCTTTATCCAAAAAAAAACTCTTAGTTCTTCTTATTTCTGATAACTCATTTGATAATATAGAAATTTATATAAGTTTAATTCAATCTAAACATATCTTGATACTTGTAGAATCTAAAATTGGTAAAAATGAAGTTATTAAAATATCAAAAAATTATAAGCCTGATATAGTTTTTTATCCAAAAAATTTTAGTAAGATTAGTTTATTTAAAAAAAAAATTTCTTATAAATTTTCAGATAGTTATAAATACACAATGCTTTATAATTCATTTAAATCTGAAAAGAATAAAAATTTAAAGTTATTACTTCCTACCTCTGGATCAATGGGTAGTAGAAAATTTGTAAAATTAACAAAAAAAAATATAAAATCTAACACAAAATCAATTGTTGAATATTTGAAGTTAAATAAAAGCCACAAATGTATCGTAAATATGCCAATTGCTTATAGCTATATGATGTCAATTATTAACACACATTTTTTAATTAATGCAAAAATTTATCATTCAAATCAAACTATGTTAGAAAGTGGTTTTTGGAAATTTTTTAACAAAAAAAAAATATCCTCTTTCAATGGTGTACCTTTAACATATCAATTTTTGTTAAAGTTAAAATTAACTAAAATATTTAAAAATAAAATAAAATACATGACTATTGCAGGGGGAAAATTGGAAAAATCCTATTTAAAAGAAATTTTAAAATTTACAAAAAAAAATAATATCAAGCTATACAATATGTATGGTCAAACTGAAGCCTCGCCAAGAATTTCATATTTAAATCCAAATTTTTCTTTAAAAAAAATTGGTAGTATAGGCAAATCAATTAAAAATTCTAAAATGTGGCTTACAGATAAAAATAAACAAGTAATCAAAAAGCCTTTTAGAGAAGGAGAAGTTAATTTTCAAGGACCAGGAGTATTTCAAGGGTATTGTAGCAATTACAAAGAATTACATTATAAAAAACAACAAAAAATTCTAAAAACAGGAGACTTGGCTTATTATGACAAATCAGGATTTTTTTATATAACTGGTAGAAATAATAGAATTTCTAAAGTCCAAGGAATAAGAATAAATTTAGATGAGTTACAAATATTAATGAAAAAAAATTTATTTAATGTTGTTTGTAAAGAGATTGATAATAAAATTAAAGTATTTTTCTGTAAAAATTATAATTATAAAAAACTACTGTCTGCTCTGACTAATTTAACAAAATTAAATTTAAACAGTTTTAATTTAAAAAAAATTAAGAATTTTCCTTTAAGCGGCTCAAATAAAATAGAATACAATAAATTATTATAAATGAATTATTCAATATCAGAATTAACTAAATATGATTCTTATTCACTAAGAAGTAATCAAAAGATAAAAATTTTTAAAAAAAAAATTAAAGAATTAACAAATTATCATTATAAATATTGTAGGGATTATCAAAATATTATTAATTTTTTTAATATAAGTTTTAAAAATGAAATTTATCCACCTTTCATTCATACATCTATATTTAAAAACATCGATATTAAAACAGTAAAGAATAAAGCATCAACAAAAGTTTTTAAATCATCTGGCACTTCAAGTTCAGTTCTTTCTAAAATTCACTTAGATTTTGAAACTTCTTTAATTCAATCAAAAACTTTACAAATTTTATTTAATCATTTTTTTAAAAAAAAAAAATTTGATAAACTAATTATTTTAGAAAATAAAAACACCTTTAAAAAAAATAATTACAATGCTAGGAGTGCGGCTATTAAAGGGCTTATTCAAATAATTCCTAACCATGAATTTTTACTAAATAACGAGCATGAAGTTGATAAAAAAAAATTATTAAAAATAAAAAATTCTAATAACCTTATATTTGGATTTACTTTTATGGTTTGGCAAAACTTAATAGATTTTTTAAAAGTAAATAAATTAAAAATTAATTTATCAAATTCATACTTGCTTCATGGTGGTGGTTGGAAAAAAATGATTGATAAAAGTGTAAGCACAAAGCAATTCAAAAAAAAAATAAGCCAGTTTACACAAATTAAAAATATTCATGACTATTATGGCATGATTGAACAAACTGGTTCAGTATATTTTGAGTGTGAAAAAGGTTTTTTTCATACATCAATTTTCTCAGATATAATTATAAGAAACAAAAATTTAAAAATTGAAAAATTTAATAAAAGAGGATTAATTCAAACATTGTCATTATTGCCAAAAAGCTATCCAGGCCACAATCTATTAACAGAAGATGTTGGGGAAATTTTTGGTGAAGATAATTGTAAATGTGGAAGAAAAGGTAAAATTTTTAAAGTTTATGGAAGAGTGAAAAATGCTGAATTAAGAGGATGTAGTAATGTCTGAAAAATTAGATAAAAAAATTTTAAAAAAAATTCCTAATAAAATTATACCTTTAAAAATATTCGATAAAAATATAATAAATTTCTTAGATGAATTGTCAAAAAAAATTTTTTTAATTTCAGATAAGTTAAAAAAGTATCCAGATCTAATATCATTTGCTTTTTGGTGTAGAAAAAAAAATATTTTAAAGTTCTCAAATTTTTATAAAAGTTCAGGTTACAGGCTTGGTAGAGGAAGAGTGTTGCATATAACTCCATCTAATGTGCCAGTAAATTTTGCTTTTTCACTGGCATTTGGGTTACTTTCTGGAAATTATAATATAGTTCGATTACCAACAACTAATTTTGAACAAACCAAATACATAACTCAAATTATATATAAATGTCTTAAGAAAAAAAAATTTAAAAAAATTAGACCACTAATTAAATTTATTAAGTATGAAAGAAATATTAATATATCTAAAAAACTTTCTTCAGAAGTTGAGGCAAGAATAATATGGGGTGGTGACAGTACCGTTGAACTTTTTAAATCTTTTAAAACAAAGCCAAGATGCACAGATTTATTTTTTCCTGATAGAAATTCATGCTCAATAATTAATTTAGAAAAATTTAATAAACTTAAAGACGATATAATAAACTCTTTATTGTTAAAATTTTATAATGATATTTATACGATGGATCAAAATGCTTGCTCATCACCAAAGTTAATATTTTTTTTAACAAAAAAAAAAGAAAATATATATTTATTTTGGAAAAAATTTCAAACTGTAGTTGATAGAAATTATGATTTTGATCTTTCAATAGTTAATCAAAAAATTTTAAATTTAAGTAAAAATATTTTAAAATTTTCAAAAAAAAATAATTTTTTTTTTGATAACTTCAATTTAGCAAGAATTGAAATAAAAAAAAAATTTAATTTAGAAAATCTTAATGACTTTAACTCTGGATTCTTTTTTGAAAAAAAAATAAACCATTTATCTGAAATATCAGATTTTATAGACTCAAAGACACAAACTATAACTTATTATGGCGTTAATAAAAAAAATATTTTGAATACTATAGAGGAGAAGGGTGTTTTGGGTATTGATAGAATTGTTCCTATTGGACAAGCCTTTGATATAACCCCAACATGGGATGGATATGATACAATTTTGCATCTATCTAGAGTGGTTAAAAATAACTAAGATAATATTTTTCTTTTAAAGACTGAATCCATTTTTTTTCTTTTTTTAAGACCAATTTGCCAGTCTATTGTTATATTTTTTAAATAAATCTGATTTTTTTCATATTCCATTTTGCTGAATTTAATAATATTTTTTTCCCATTTTTGATTACCTTTAGACCATGTATAATCATGAACAAGAAGATGTAAATCCTTGTCGGAGTCAATTAATTTTTGAACATTTTCTCTAAACACTTGTTGGCTATCAGAAAAGTATTTAACTCGCTTTTGAAATTTCTTATCATAAACATTTATTATTTTTTTATCATTATATTTAGAAAATTTTATTTTTGGTCTATGACAAGATATTGCTTTTATTTTAACCTTAAAAAAACTTTCAAATAAACTTATTTGCAATTTCAAATTTTTATTAAAATTGATTTTATTTTCATTCAGAAAATTTGCATCATAATGAATACCAAAATCATGTCCCATTTTTTTTATCAAGTTTATTAACTTAAAATTGTGCTCTGAAAAAATGTTATAATTGCTATTAAAAAGAAAAAAAAAAGTACTCTTTACTCCAAGAGATTTTTCAATTTTTGCAAGTTCGTATGCCGATGATACAAAAAATTCAATATCGTGTCTTATAATTATAAAAGAACTTTTGAAAGTTTTGTATTTTGAAAAAGAAATTGCTTTTCTTTTTTTAATTATTTTTTTTAAGAGATCTCTATAACCTTTATGTGAAAATTTTATTGAAGTATTCATTTTTTAGATTTTTATCTTTAATTCTGTGTTTTGAAACAAATATATATTTATTTTTTAACTTAAATATAAATGTTTTATCTTGAAATATATGAAATCTTTTATTTAAAAGTTTTAATTTTCCCTCAATATAAAAAATTTTTGCATCATCTATAATAAATTTTTTTTTACCATATAAAAAGTAAGCTCCAGGATAAGGGTGCGATTGAGCTCTAACAAAATCACAAAATGACTTACCACAATGGTTACCTAATATAATTTGACCTGAATATTCATTTCTTTTTTTAAATTCTATTAATTTCTTATTTTTTCTTTTAATTTTGAATTTAATTTTTTTATTTATTTTAAAATTATTTAAGTAACTTGTAAAAAATAGTGCTAATTTTTTTTGAATATCATTAATACTTTCATAATTATATATTTTAATTTTCTCAAAATACACTATCGGACCATCATCATATTTTGAAGTGTATTTAATGATTTGAGCATAAAGATGGTTGTAACCTCTGATTATACTCCAATTAATAGGCGATCGCCCTTTACCATTTGGAAGTTTTAGATATGAACAATGCATTCCAAAAATACCAAAATTAAATTTTTTTATAATCTCTTCAGGTATTATTCTTTGCCATCCGATTGATATACCTAAATCAAATTTGTATTTAGAAAAAAATTTTTTTAGTTTTTCTTCAGAAAGATTGTATTTATTTGATATTAAAAAATTTTTTGATTTGATTAATCTTCTAATATTTTTATATCCTGAAACATTATTTTTTTTTGCACAACTAGGGGAAATTGAAACAATCTTTTTTATATAAAATTTTTTTTTATCTATAGATTTAATTAATTCAACTGTATTTTCACGACAACCAAATATAACCAAATTAATTTTTTTCATTTGTTTGAATTATAATATCAATACAAAAACTTTTTTCAGTGCATAAATCAAGCCAATTGAGCTATTAGTACTGGTCAGCTGCACGCATTACTGCGCTTCCACACCCAGCCTATCAACGTGGTGGTCTACCACGGCTCTATAGGAAGAACTAGTTTTGAGGTGAGTTTCCCGCTTAGATGCTTTCAGCAGTTATCTCGTCCATACTTAGCTACCCGGCACTGCAGCTGGCGCTACAACCGGTCCACCAGTGGTATGTTCAACCCGGTCCTCTCGTACTAGGGTCAACTCCTCTCAATTCTTCTACACGCATAGCAGATAGGGACCGAACTGTCTCACGACGTTCTGAACCCAGCTCACGTACCACTTTAATTGGCGAACAGCCAAACCCTTGGGACCTGCTCCAGCCCCAGGATGTGATGAGCCGACATCGAGGTGCCAAACACTGCCGTCGATATGAGCTCTTGGGCAGTATCAGCCTGTTATCCCCGGCGTACCTTTTATCCGTTGAGCGATGGCCCTTCCACTCAGAACCACCGGATCACTATGACCGACTTTCGTCTCTGCTCGACTTGTCAGTCTCACAGTCAGGCAGGCTTATGCCATTGCACTCTACGAACGATTTCTGACCGTTCTGAACCTACCTTCGCACGCCTCCGTTACTATTTGGGAGGCGACCGCCCCAGTCAAACTACCCACCATACAATGTCTTGATGCCGGATGACGGCAATCAGTTAGATACCAAGAAAAACAAAAGAGGTATTTCACTGGTGACTCCACAAAAGCTGACGCCTTTGCTTCAATGTCTCCCTCCTATGCTAAATATGTTTTTCCTAATACCAATGTAAAGTTGCAGTAAAGGTGCACGGGGTCTTTCCGTCTAACTACGCGAACTCCGCATCTTCACGGAGAATTCAATTTCACTGAGTTGATGTTGGAGACAGCGGAGAAATCGTTACGCCATTCATGCAGGTCGGAACTTACCCGACAAGGAATTTCGCTACCTTAGGACCGTTATAGTTACGGCCGCCGTTTACTGGGGCTTCAGAAATGAGCTTGCACCCATCGCATTAACCTTCCAGCACCGGGCAGGCGTCAGACCCTATACATCCACTTACGTGTTAGCAGAGCCCTGTGTTTTTGATAAACAGTCGCTTCTCCCTGGCTTGTGCCACCCTCCTATAGTTGCCTACAAGAAGGTCTTCCTTATCCCGAAGTTACGGAAGCATTTTGCCGAGTTCCTTCAACATCATTCTCTCAAGCGCCTAAATATACTCTATTAATCCACCTGTGTCGGTTTAGGGTACGGTCTAATGATGGAGCTATTTCCTGGGACTTTTTCGCAGCATGTTCAATCCATTAAGAACACACAACTTACAAAATCCGTCACTTCCATCTGGTTAAGGAATATTAACCTTATTTCCATCGACTACGGCTTTCGCCCTCGCCTTAGGGGCCGACTAACTCTGCGCGGATTAACCTTGCGCAGAAACCCTTGGATTTTCGGCGACGAAGTTTTTCACTTCGTTTATCGTTACTCATGTCAGCATTCGCACTTCTGATACCTCCAGGATCCCTCACGGGTATCCCTTTACAGGCTTACAGAACGTTCCGCTACCGCTTATAAAACTTGAAAGTTTTATAAACCCACAGATTCGGTATGTGATTTTAGCCCCGTTACATCTTCGGCGCAGAAACTCTATTAGACCGGTGAGCTGTTACGCTATCTTTAAAGGATGGCTGCTTCTAAGCCAACCTCCCGGCTGTTAAGGAATTTCCACATCCTTTCACACTTAATCACAATTTTGGGACCTTATCTGGTGGTCTGGGCTCTTTCCCTCTCGACCATGGACCTTAGCACCCACAGTCTGTCTGTTGAAGAACTACGTTCAGCATTCGGAGTTTTATTAGGTTTGGTAAGAATCTCTTCCCCCTAGCCCATTTAGTGCTCTACCTCTAAACGCATATTTATTCAACGCACTACCTAAATAGTTTTCGCGGAAAACCAGCTATCTACGAATTTGGTTGGCCTTTCACCCCTTACCACAAGTCATCCAAAGACTTTTCAACGTCAACTGGTTCGGTCCTCCAGCAAGTGTTACCTTGCATTCAACCTGCTCATGGTAAGCTCATTCGTTTTCGGGTCTAATTCATAAAACTAATCGCCCTATTAAGACTTGCTTTCGCTACGCCTCCACCTAGATGGCTTAAGCTTGCTTTATAAATTAAGTCACTGACCCATTATACAAAAGGTACGCCGTCACTCTAAAAAGAGCTTCGACTGATTGTAGGCATGCGGTTTCAGGTTCTATTTCACTCCCCTAATAGGGGTTCTTTTCACCTTTCCCTCACGGTACTAGTTCACTATCGGTCACTGAAGAGTATTTAGGCTTAGAGGGTGGTCCCCCTATATTCGAGCAGGATTTCACGTGTCCCGCTTTACTCAAGAAATTTGTTAAACATTACTTTTACGGGACTATCACCCTCTGTGGTTAGTTTTTCCAAACTATTCGAATTTTTTTAACAAATCTACTGGCCTATTCCGCTTTCGCTCGCCACTACTAACGGAATCTCAATTGATTTCTTTTCCTCCGGTTACTTAGATGTTTCAGTTCTCCGGGTTGTCTCTTTAAACCTATGTATTCAGTTTAAAGTAACACATAAAGTGTTGGGTTTCCCCATTCGGAAATTTACGGATCAAAACTTGCATACAGCTCCCCGTAACTTATCGCAGTATACCACGTCCTTCATCGTCTTTCAGTGCCAAGGCATCCGCCACACGCCCTTAAACGCTTGATTTATGCACAGAAAAAAATTCTGTGTTGAATCAAATTTTGTTGGAATGTTCATCTATTCGAACATTCTATGATTGTTCATCTATTCGAACAATCGGATATAGATATTGATAATATAAAAATAATTTTCACAAATAAAATAACTAAGTGCTTCTTGGTGGAGGATAGCGGGATCGAACCGCTGACCTCCTGAATGCAAATCAGGCGCTCTCCCAGCTGAGCTAATCCCCCAATATTTTTGGTGGGCCGAGAAAGACTCGAACTTTCGACCCCACCCTTATCAAGGGTGTGCTCTAACCAACTGAGCTACCGGCCCCTACGCAGAAGTAGAGAAACACTATTTCAAGAAGAGAAATGAGGACGGTCAACATTAACCTGTTATATTATTTAGATTAAGAAATAATCCTTAATCATCCTTAGAAAGGAGGTAATCCAGCCGCAGGTTCCCCTACGGCTACCTTGTTACGACTTCACCCCAGTCGCTGACTATACCGTGGTCAAGGTTTTTAAACCTTGCCTTAAGGTAGAACCAACTCCCATGGTGTGACGGGCGGTGTGTACAAGACCCGGGAACGTATTCACCGCGGCGCGCTGATCCGCGATTACTAGTAATTCCAGCTTCATGTACTCGAGTTGCAGAGTACAATCCGAACTGAGGCATCTTTTTAGGATTTGCTCGATGTCGCCATCTTGCTTCCTATTGTAAATGCCATTGTAGCACGTGTGTAGCCCAACACGTAAGGGCCATGAGGACTTGACGTCATCCCCACCTTCCTCCAGCTTATCACTGGCAGTTCTTTCAGAGTGCCCAACTAAATGATGGCAACTAAAAGTGAGGGTTGCGCTCGTTGCGGGACTTAACCCAACATCTCACGACACGAGCTGACGACAGCCATGCAGCACCTGTGTTTCGTCCGGCCGAACCGAAAACTTTAATCTCTTAAAGTCGCGACGAACATGTCAAGTGTTGGTAAGGTTCTGCGCGTATCTTCGAATTAAACCACATGCTCCACTACTTGTGCGGGTCCCCGTCAATTCATTTGAGTTTTAACCTTGCGGTCGTACTCCCCAGGCGGTGTGTTTATTGCTTTCGCTGCGACACTAAAAATAAATTTCCAACGTCTAACACACATCGTTTACGGCATGGACTACGAGGGTATCTAATCCTCTTCGCTACCCATGCTTTCGTTCCTCAGTGTCAGTAATGATCCAGAAAGCTGCCTTCGCAATTGGTATTCTTTCTAATATCTACGAATTTCACCTCTACACTAGAAATTCTGCTTTCCTCTATCATACTCTAGCTAAAAAGTTTTGATTGCAGTTCCGGAGTTAAGCTCCGGGATTTCACAACCAACTTTTTTAACCACCTACGAACTCTTTAAGCCCAGTAATTCCGAACTACGCTAGGTCCCTTCGTATTACCGCGGCTGCTGGCACGAAGTTAGCCGGACCTTCTTATTCGGGTACAGTCATTTTCTTCCCCGACGAAAGAGCTTTACAACCCAAGGGCCTTCTTCACTCACGCGGCATCGCTGCATCAGAGTTTCCTCCATTGTGCAATATTCCCTACTGCTGCCTCCCGTAGGAGTTTGGGCCGTGTCTCAGTCCCAATGTGGCTGATCATCCTCTCAGATCAGCTATTGATCACAGTCTTGGTAGGCCATTACCCCACCAACAAACTAATCAAGTGCGGGCTCATCCATCGGCGCATAAAGCTTTCTCCGTAAAGACTTATGAGGTATTAGCACAAGTTTCCTCGTGTTATTCCTCACCAAAGGGAAGATACCCACATGTTACTCACCCGTCTGCCACTAAGTATTGCTACTTCGTTCGACTTGCATGTATAAGGCGTGCCGCCAGCGTACGTTCTGAGCCATGATCAAACTCTCAAGTTTAAAAACGGCGCACACTAGCTTCTATATAAATACTAAGAATAATATTTACATATGATTGAAGTGTGTACGACAAATTTTGGTAACCTTAACCGTCCACACTTCTCTTCTTAAAATTTTAACAAATAAAATAGCTAATCAGGCTTATAAAGCCTAATAAATAACATTTTTTCTTATGTTGAGTGCACCGCTTATATTAGAATAAATTAATAAATCAAGTTATTAGATATGATAAAAATATGCTAAAAAACCTTATAAATCAGTGTATTTTTAAGCAAATAATTAATGAAAAACAAAACAATTTTTAAAATAATTGGAAAATATAGTTATTTTATTTGGCTTATATTTTTAATTTTTTTTACAGTTTCTGTAACTTACTTTTATGATTCAAATAAAAAAAATCAGATTAATTATTTAAATAAATCTTTTAAAAATATCTATCTTAATAATTCAATAAAAAAAATAACTTCTAAATTAAAACCTAGATACATAAATTTAGAATATACAGTAAAACAGGGTGATACTTATGAGAACATTATAAGCAACCTAAATATTCCAAATAAAGAAGAAAAAATATTTTTAAATGCAGTGGCTAAACATAAAAATATTAAAATTCTAAAATTAAATCAAAAAATATTTTTTAAAATTGACAAAAAAAACAACATAAGAATTATAAATTTTAGTATTGAAATAGATAAAAAAACAAATATTTCATTTGAAAGAAATGATGATGATAAAACCTACAGTTCTAAAATTATAGAAAAAAACTTAATAAAAAAAATTACTTATAAGGAAGGTATCATAAAAAATAGTTTATATGATACTGCTATAAAAATTGGAATTAAACCAAATACAATAGTCGAATTTGCAAGATTGTATGGATTTCAAGTAGATTTTCAAAGGGATATTTGGAAAAACGATACTTTTCAAATAGTCTATGAAGAATTCAAAAATCAAGATGGTTCTATAATAGAAACAGGGAATATAATTTATGCAAATTTAAATGTTCAAAACACAGATCTTAAACTATATAAATTTGAATACGAAAACAAAATTGATTATTTTGATGAAAATGGAAAAAGCATTAAAAAAACTTTAATGAAAACTCCAATTAACGGTGCCAGACTTTCTTCATCTTTTGGTAAAAGAAAACATCCTATACTTGGTTTTACAAAAATGCATAGTGGAACAGATTTTGCTGCCCCGAAAGGAACTCCAATAATGGCTTCTGGTGATGGAATCGTTATCAAATCAAGTTGGTGTGGAGGAGGAGGAAATTGTGTAAAAATAAAACATAATTCTACTTATCAAACCGTTTATGCTCATATGTCAAAATTTGGAAGAGGAATAAAAAAAGGTGTAAGAGTAAAACAAGGACAAATTATTGGATACGTTGGATCTACAGGTTTATCTACTGGTCCTCACTTGCATTATGAAGTTATTGAAAATGGTAGAAAAATTAATTCACAAAAATTAAAATTACCATCTGGAAAAATTCTTAAAGGAAATTTGAGAAAAAAATTTGAAGTAAATAAAATTAAAATAGATGTTTTAAAATCAGATTTAATTTCAAAAATAAACTAAATTCAAAATTTATTCAGAAAACGAATTTTTCTCCACATTATTATCGTTATGATTATCATTTTCAGAAATTGTTTTATCAATATTTGATGAATTTAAATTGGTTTCTTTTGCTAGCTCGCGACTCTGTAAAATTCTCGCAAAATGATCTGCATGTTGTAAATAATTTTCAGACAAAATCTTATCACCATTCGAAATAGCTTCTTTTGCAAGGTCATTGTATTTAGCTATCAATTTAGATGCATTTTGATTATTTCTACCTGGATTTTTTCTTTTAAAATCTAAATTGTTATTAAATTCTCCATTAACTTTGTGTCCATTTCCATTTCTTTTTCTATAAATTCTGTCTCCATTAGATTTAAATCTATTTCTTCTAAAATTATTTTTAAAATTATTCATTATTTAATTTTTGTACTTACTAAACATCTTTCTTTGCCTGAGAAATCTTTGCATATTTTATTAATATAAAATCCATTTTTTAATAAAATCTTTAATATATATTTTTTTTGTTTTTCTCCAATTTCTACAATCAGTTTGCCGCTATATCTTATTAATTTTGAACTCTTCTCAATTACTTTTTTTATTTCTTCGAAACCTGTAACTCCTCCATACAGCGCTGATCTTGGTTCATGCAACCTAACATCTTCATCTAATCTACTTAAATCTACTTTATTTATGTATGGAGGATTAGATATGATTAAATCATATTTATTAGAATTAAATTTGTCAATATTGATGTTAAAAAATTTAATTTTATTTTCTAAGTGATGTAATTTTGCATTAAATTTTGCCGTTTTTAGTGCTTCTTTTGATATATCTATAGCTGTAGCAAGACAATTAGGCCTCTCTTTTAACAATGAAATTATTAAACAACCTGAGCCAGTCCCAATATCTAAAATATTCATTGATTTTCCAATTGGCATATACTTTAAGGTCTGTTCTACAATGTGTTCAGATTCTGGTCTGGGTATAAGTACTGATTTATCAATATAAAATTTATATTTCCAAAAATATTTAAAACCCAAGATATATGAAATTGGATTCTTATTTCTTCTTTTGTTTAAATAAAAAATAAATTCTTTTTTTTGTTTCTTATTAATTTTATTATTTAAATTAATTAATATTTCTTCTCTTGTTTTTTTTAAAACTTTTGACAAAATCAGTTCGCAATCTAAACTTGAACTTTTTATATTTTTAGCTCTTAAAATTTTACTTCCTTTATTTAATATTTCTTGATAATTCATTTAAATTAAATTACTCAACTTTTCCTGTTGTGCTTGAATACTTAAATTTTCAATCATTTCATCAAATATTTCTCCTTGCATAAACTCTTCTAATTTATGCAATGTTAAATTTATTCTATGATCGGTTACTCTTCCTTGTGGAAAATTGTATGTTCTAATCCTTTCTGATCTATCTCCTGTGCCAATTTTGCTCTTTCTGTCCTGAGATCTTTCTGCATCTCTTTTTTGTCTTTCCTGCTCGTAAATTCTTGCTCTCAATATTTTAAGTCCTTTTTCTTTATTTCTAATTTGTGATTTTTCATCTTGTTGACTAACTACTATTCCTGTTGGTATATGAGTAATTCTTACAGCCGAATCCGTTGTATTTACGCTTTGTCCTCCAGGTCCACTACTTCTAAAAACATCAATTCTTAAATCTTTATCTTCAATTTTTACATCTACTTCTTCTGCTTCAGGTAATACTGCTACTGTTGCCGCTGAGGTATGAACTCTGCCTTGAGTTTCAGTATCAGGAACTCTTTGAACTCTGTGAACTCCACTTTCATACTTTAAAGAAGAATAAATATTTTTTCCTTTTATTGTTGCTATAACTTCCTTTAATCCTCCAGCATCACTTTTTGATATATTAATAATTTCCATCATCCATTTTTTTTTGTGGCTAATTTTTTCATACATTTTAAAAAGATCTGAAGCAAAAAGACTTGCCTCCAGTCCTCCTGTTCCTGCCCTTATTTCTATAATTGCATTTTTTGTATCCGCTTCATCTTTTGGAAGCAGAAACAGCTTAATTTTATTTTCATTATTATTATTAATATTTAATAAATCTTCTAACTCTAATTCTGCTAAATCTCTTATATCTTTTTCACTTTTTCTATCATTAATTATTTTTTCTAATTCATCTTTATTTTTTTCAAATAAAATATATTCTTTTGCTTCTTTTATTATTTCATTCAATTCTGAATACTCTTTTGATTTTTCTGCAAAATTTTTTTTATTGATTTCTCCTGATGAAAGCTCTTTTTCTAATTCAGCATGCCTGCGGATTAAATTGTTAACTTTTGCAGTTGGTAACATTAGTTATTATTTTCAATTTCTTTAGCTTTTTTTTCAACTAAAGATACAATTTTGGAAATAATATTTTCAGTTGCTATTTTTTCAGTCTCAATACCTTTTAAATAAAGCATGTTATTACCTTTTCCACCACCAGTTATGCCAATATCGGTTTGTGAAGCTTCGCCAGGTCCATTAACTACACAGCCAATAATTGATAAAGTTATTGGTGTTTTGATATGTGATAGCTTTGCTTCCAATGTTTTTACTGTATCAATAACTTGAAATGCTTGTCTTGCGCAAGAAGGGCAAGAAATTATTTTCACACCACGATTTCTAAGATTTAGTGATTTTAATATTTCATTACCAACTTTTACTTCTTCTACTGGATCGTCAGATAAAGATACTCTAATCGTATCTCCTATGCCATCTAACAACAATGTGCCAAATCCTATTGATGACTTGATGCTCCCTGGTAAAAAACTCCCAGCTTCAGTAATTCCAAGATGTAAAGGGTAGTTAGTTTTCAATGATAATTGTTTGTATGCTGCTATAGATAAAAAAACATCTGAAGATTTTACACTTACTTTAAAATTAAAAAAATCCTCACTTTCAATAATATCAATATTTCTTAATGCGCTCTCAACAAGCGCTTCAGGACAAGGTTCTTTATATTTTTCTAATATATCTCTTTCAAGAGACCCTGCATTAACTCCAATTCTTATTGCACAGTTATTATTCTTTGCAGCATTAATTATTTCTTTAATTTTTTTTTCATCACCAATATTCCCAGGATTTATTCTTAAACATTTTGCTCCATTATCTGCTGCTTCAATAGCTCTTTTGTAATGAAAGTGTATATCGGCTACTATTGGAACTGAAACGTGTTTAATTATCTCTTTTAAGGCTTTAGTAGAGTCTTCATCGGGACACGAGACCCTTACAATGTCTCCACCTACTTCTGAAATTTGATTTATTTGATTTACAGTTTTTTTAATATCTTTAGTAAGAGTATTTGTCATAGATTGAACAGAAATGGGATTATTCCCACCAACTTTTATTTCTCCAACATTTATTTCTTTTGTTATTTTTCTTTTAATATCCCTGAATGGTCTAATGCTCATTTCTTTATGCTTCTAATTTAAATTCTTTGTGAAGAGCAGAAATTGCTTTTTTAATATTTTTTTTATCAATTAAAACTGATATTTTTATTTCCGATGTAGAAATAACTTGAATATTAATTTTATGCTTTGCTAATGCTTGGAACATTCTATAAGTTACCCCTGGAGTTGTTATCATTCCAACTCCAATAATTGAAACTTTCGAAACATTTCTGTCAAATAATAATTTTTTAAAATTAATTTTTTTGTTAGAATTAGTTATTTTTCTTGTTTTGGTCAAATCGTCATTTTTAATTGTAAATGTTAAATCAGTTTCTTTTCCATCTGCTGATATATTTTGAACTACCATATCAACATTTATTGAACTTTCAGAAAGAGGTTTGAATATTGAGGCAGCAATTCCTGGTTTATCTTTTACTCCAACCAAAGTAACTTTAGCATCATTTTGTGTAGAAGAAATTCCAGTAATAATATTGCGATTAATTATATTTTTTCTTTTTGTGATTAAAGTTCCAGATTTATTTTTAAAAGAAGACATAACTTCAATATCTATTCTACTTAATCGAGCATCTTGAATAGAAACTGGTTGCATTACTTTTGCGCCTAAAGATGCCATTTCTAACATTTCTTCATAGGATATTACTTTTATTTTTTTGGCTTTATCTAATTTTTTTGGATCTGTAGTATATACTCCTTCTACGTCAGTATAAATTATACATCTTTCTGCTTTAAAAAATTTTGCCAACATAATTGCGCTTGCATCTGATCCACCTCTGCCTATTGTTGTAATTCTTCCTTCGCCACTTACTCCTTGAAAACCTGTGACAATTGGTATGCCTCCAGATTTTAAATATTTAATTATATTTCTTTTATAAATTTGATTAATTTTTGAATATTTGTGATTATTATCGGTAATAATAGGAATTTGCCAACCCATCCATGATCGTGACTTGTATCCTTTATGAATTAGTCTTCCTGCAATTAATGCACAAGCTACCTGTTCACCTGACGAAACTAACGCGTCATATTCTACATTAGAAAAATTATTGCTTATATTCTTGGATTTTTTTACCAAATCATTTGTCGCTCCGCTCATTGCTGAAGAAACAACAATTACCTTATATTTTTTTCTATAATTGGTTATTAAATCAGCTATTTTTTTTATTCTATCGATAGTCCCTACTGATGTGCCTCCAAATTTTAAAACTACAATTTTCATTAAATTAAATTTTTTAATAAGTTAAAATATATTGATAAAATACATCTTGATTATAAAGTCAATTAAGAATGAAAAATAACACATTAGATAAAAAAGAAATAGAAAAATTTTCAAATATTGCTGAAGAATGGTGGAATCCAACTGGTAAATTCAAGCCTTTACACAAATTTAACCCGCTTAGAATAAAATATATAAAAGATAATTTAATTAATGATTTTGATCTAAAAAATAAAAAAAAACCTCTAGAAGGTTTAAAAATATTAGATATAGGATGTGGAGGAGGATTGTTGTCAGAACCCTTGGCAAGACTTGGAGCTAAAGTTACTGGTATAGACCCGTTAAAAAGAAATATAGAAATAGCAAAACATCATTTAAAAATAAGCAAACTTAATATTAAATATTATAATTTTTCTCCTGAAAAATTTAAATCAAATTATAAATATGATGTAATTTTAAATATGGAAATAGTCGAACATGTTGAAAACGTTGATTTTTTTATAAATCAAAGTGCAAAATTTTTAAAAAAATCAGGAATAATGTTTGTTGCAACATTAAATCAAACATTAAAATCTTATCTTTTTGCAATAATAGGAGCTGAATATATTCTAAAATGGTTGCCTATTGGAACACATGATTGGCAAAAATTTATTAAACCTGCTGAACTTACTAAAATATGTAAAAAAAATTCCCTAAGTTTAAAAACTGTTGATGGAATGAGCTTTAACCCTATAATAGGTAAGTGGAATATTTCTACTGATAAATCAGTAAACTATATTGCAAAATTTAATAAAAATTAATTTTCTTTATCATTAACCCATGGAATTATTTCTGTTTCGATTCCTTCATTTTTTAGCTCTTTTACTTCTTCCGAAGATGCTTTTCCATAAATTCCTTTTTTTTCTTTTTTCTTATTATAATGGATTGATCTTGCCTCATAAGCAAAATTATCACCAACAAATTCAAAATTTTCTTTAACAAATTTTTGGTAATTTTTAAGTTTGTTTTTTACTTCTTTAAGCTTTTGTTCATTTTCTTCAATATTTTTATTTTTTGTTTTTGTGAGGTTTGGTGACATCAATGACTTTTCTATATTTATTGAATTACAATTATGACAGTTAAGTTTCTTAATTTTATTTAAGCGATCGAATTCTTTTGATGAACTAAACCAGCTTTCAAATTCTAGAGAACAATTTTTACATTTTAAGCAATATTTTATCATAAAACGATCTAATTAAATTTTTTTATAAAATCCAGTACCTTTATGTTCTATAATCAGCATTAATTTCTATATATTTTTTTGTTAAATCCATTGTGTATGCGGTAAAATCTTTTTTTCCTAAACCTATATCTACAGTAATATCTATTAAATCATTTTGCATATATTCGATTAATATTTTTTCATCATAATTTTGATATACAGTTCCATTAACTAAAACCTTAAAAGGACCTATATTGATTGATAACTTTTTTTGATCAATGTTTGCATTGCTTTTTCCAATTGCCATTGCAATTCTTCCCCAATTAGGATCTTCACCTGCTATTGCAGTCTTAACCAAAGGAGAATTTGCTATTGAAAAACATATATTTTTTGCATCTTCTTTTGTTTTGGTATTTTTACACTTTATGATAATAAATTTAGATGCACCTTCTCCATCTGCGGCAATTCTTTTTGCCAAATTTAGCAAAACATCATTTAAAGATTGACGAAAATTTTTTAATTTTGAGTCTTTAAAATTTTTTATATTTGGATTGTTAACTTTATTAGTTGAAAAAATAGAAACCATATCATTAGTACTTGTGTCTCCATCGCAAGAGACTGCATTAAATGTATTTTTTATACTTTCATTAAGTGTTTTTTGCAAAATTGAAGAAGATAAAGTTGCATCAGTAAAAACAAAGCCAAGAGTTGTTGCCATATTCGGATGAATCATGCCTGACCCTTTAGCGATTCCATAGATTTTTATATTTGTAGATCCAATTTTGCATTCTGACATTGCAATTTTAGGTTTTGTATCAGTGGTAATTATTCCCATAGCTGCTTTCATCCATATCAGTTTGTTTTGAGTATATTTTATATTGTTAATTAAATTGGGAATTTTATTTTTAATTTTATTTAGAGGAAATTTTTCCCCTATTGTTCCTGTTGATGCAAATAATATTTCATTTGATTTAATTTCTTTTGGGTGCTCTTCATCTAACTTTTGTTTTTCAGTTAATTTTATAGATAAGTCATTAGCAAGTTCTTTGATAGCAATAAAACCATTTGATCCGGTAAGAGCGTTTGCGTTTCTTGTATTTATTAGTAAAGCGCTTATTTTTTTAGATTTTATTTTTTGATTCCATTTTATGTTTTCTGAGACTATATTTGATTGAGTAAAAACTGAAGCATAGCTAGCTCCATCTCTAAAATAAAATAAAACTAAATCATCTCTTTTTTGATCGTATAAATAAGCGTTAACTGTTGAAATAGAAACCCCATCTATATGATCTAAATCTTGAAAATCAGCTATTTTTGACTTTCTATTTTTATCATCAAAAAAGTTGTTTATGTTAAAAACCATGATATTTAAATTAATAAATTAATTATTATATAATCATTATAATTAATTTACATCAAAATGTTTAATCCATTAAATCTAATATCAAAAATAATTAAAGGCAGTAATCAAAAAGAGTTAGATCGCATTCAAAAAATAGTAAAAAATATAAATCTTTTAGAAAAAGATGTAGAAAAATTAGACAAAACAGAATTTCCAAAAAAAACAAATGAATTTATTGAACAAATAAAAAATGGAAAAAAACTAAATGAAATTTTACCAGAAGCTTTTGCATTGGTTAGAGAAGCTTCAAAAAGAATAAACAATGAAAGACATTTTGATGTTCAATTGGTTGGCGGTGTTGTTCTGCATGAAAATAAAATAGCAGAAATGAAAACTGGTGAAGGAAAAACTTTAACAATTGTGCTTTCGGCTTATTTGAATGCTTTAGAAAAAAAAGGAGTACATATAGTGACTGTTAATGATTATCTTGCAAAAAGGGACAGTCAAAACATGGGAAAAATTTATAATTTTTTGGGCTTGGAATGTGGTTATATAAATACAGGTCAATCAGATGAACAAAGAAAAGATAATTATTCTAAAGACATAACTTACGCAACAAATAGCGAATTAGGCTTTGATTACCTTAGAGATAATATGAAATTTTCTGAAAAAGATATGGTCCAAAGAAAACACAATTACGCAATTGTTGATGAGATTGATTCTTGTTTAATTGACGAAGCAAGAACACCTCTAATAATATCTGGAGCCGCAGAAGACAAAACTAGTGAATATATTGCTGTGGATAAATTAATTAAAAATTTAAACCAAAATGATTTTGAAATAGATGAAAAAGATAAAAACATTCTACTAACCAATAAAGGTATAGACAATATAGAAAAAATATTTTCAAAAGCTGGGATTTTAAAAAATAATAATTTTTATGATCCTGAAAATTTACATTTAGTTCATCATGTTAATCAGGCACTTAGGGCCAATCATCTTTTTCAAAATGGAAGAGATTATATTGTAAAAGATGAACAAATTATAATAATTGATGAACAAACTGGCAGACAATTACCAGGAAGAAGGTTTGGGGATGGTCTCCATCAAAGTTTAGAAGCAAAAGAAAAATTGGTTGTAAACGCCGAGAATCAAACGCTTGCTTCAATTACTTACCAAAATTTTTTTAAACTATATTCAAAACTTTCAGGATGCACAGGTACCGCTCAAACTGAATCTCAAGAATTTTTTGAAATATATAATCTTCCAGTAGTATCAATTCCTACCAACCAACAAATGATTAGAAAAGATTGGAATGACCAAATATTCCGAACTATTAAAGAAAAAGATGAAGCAATTATTAATAAAATTGTTGAATGCAATAAATTGGGTCAACCGATTCTTGTATTTACTGCAAGCATTATTAAATCTGAACATTATTCAAAATTATTAGAAAAAAAAAATATAAAACACATTGTGCTTAATGCAAAAAATCATGAGAAAGAAGCTGAAATAATTGAAAATGCCGGAAGAAAAAATTCCATAATCATAACCACAAGTATATCGGGAAGAGGTGTTGATATAAAATTAGGAGGTCAAGACCAAAGTCAAAAAGAAGAGATAAAAAAAATCGGCGGTTTGTTTGTAATTGGTACAGAAAGAATGGAAAGCAGAAGAGTTGATAATCAAGCAAGAGGAAGATCTGGAAGACAAGGAGATGAAGGTAATTCAATTTTTTTTGTAAGTCTTGAAGATGATTTAATGAGGATTTTTGGAACTGAATCAATGAACAAAATATTGGAAAAACTTGGTTTAAAAGATGGGGAAAGCATTGATCACCCATGGATAAATAAGGCTTTGGAAAGAGCACAACAAAAAGTTGAAGCTAGAAATTTTGACATTAGAAAAACATTGTTAAAGTTTGACAACGTATTGAATGATCAAAGACAAGTTATTTTTGGTCAAAGAAATAATGTTATTAACAAGGATAATATAAATAAACTTTCGGATGATTTTCTGTACGAAGTTATTAAAGATTTAAATGAAACTAAATTAAAATACCTTGCAAAACCAAATTCTAATTTATTTGAAAATCAATTTAAGTCTTTATTTGGAAAATCTTTTAATCAAGATGAAATTGAAATATTAAAAAATGCAAAAGATGCTAATTTTGGAGAATTAATCAAAGAAAAATTTTCAGAAAAAAGAAATGAAAGAATAAAATTGATTGGAGAAGAAAAAGCAAAAGAGATTGAAAAAAGAATTTTTTTACAATTAATAGATCAAAACTGGAAGATGCATATACAATATCTTGAACAACTTAGACAAGTTATTGGATTAAGATCCTTTGGTCAAAGAGATCCTTTGGTTGAATACAAAAAAGAAGCTTTCGTTTTATTCGAAAACCTGCTTAGAAAACTTAAATCTGATTTAATTACTTTTTTAATTAATATAAAAATAGTTGATAAAACTGAAGATGAAGATAATTTTAAACAGAAACAAAATGAAAAGTTAGAAGAACTGTCATCAAAAAAAATAGGAAGAAATGAGCCTTGTCCCTGTAACTCTGGTAAAAAATATAAACATTGTCACGGCTCTTTAGTATAAAATAATCATTATTAATAAAAGAAAAATAATTCCACTAGCGATATAAATAATTTTTCTATTTTTAATTAATTTATCTAGCGCACCTTTGTTCATCGATAATTTTTCTGGATCAGATTGCATAGCAAATCCTTTGTTTCTACCAATTGATAAAAATTTATTTTTTCTATGATTTATAACTTCATCGGTATCCATTGTTGAAAAAAATTCTAAGTTTTTTTTAATAGAATCTCTTACGTTATCTAAAATTAAATCTTTATCTCTATGGGCACCACCAATTGGCTCTGGAATAATCTCGTCAATAATATCAAGATTTAGAAGATCTTTTGAAGAAAGTTTCATGGCTTTTGATGCTTCTAAAGTTTTTTTTGGATCTCTCCAAAGAATTGTTGCACATCCTTCTGGAGAAATTACTGAATAAATAGCATTTTGAAACATTAAAACTTTATTTGAAGAAGCTAATGCAATTGCACCTCCTGATCCGCCTTCTCCTATAATTATAGATATTGTTGGCACAGATAATTCCATGCAACATTCTATAGACTTAGCAATTGCTTCTGCTTGACCTCTTTCTTCTGCTCCAACTCCCGGGTATGCTCCTGGAGTATCTATAAAAGATATTATTGGGATTTTAAATTTATCCGCAAGCTTCATTAATCTAATTGATTTACGATAACCTTCTGGCCTCATCATTCCAAAATTTCTTTCAATTCTTGAATCTAAATTATCGCCTTTTTCTTGACCAATAACTAAAACTGATTTGTTATTAAATTTTCCAAACCCTGCGATCACAGATTTATCTTCTCCATAAAATCGGTCACCTGAAAGAGGTATAAAATCTTCAAACAAATGATCGATGAAAAATTTTGCTTTTGGCCTATCTTCGTGTCTAGCAACTAGAGCTGTTTGCCAAGGATCTAAATTAGAATAAATATCTTTAAGTTTTTCATCTATTTCATTTTGAACTTTGGATATATTTTTTGTATCAACTTCGGATAATCCTTCTTGATTATATGGATCTTTTAATTTTTCTAATTCTTTTTCAAGATTTTTAACCTCTGATTCAAAATTTAAATAATTTTTCATATATATCTTTTATTATTATAGTTGTTTATCAACTTAAAATAGGCAATAAAATGGTAAAATTATAATTTTACATCTAAATGAAAAAAAAAGAACAATATGTAAAAATTAAAAACCTTTCTGTTTCTAAAGTTCTGTTTGATTTTATAAATAATAAGCTTTTGAAGGGAATTCACATGAAAAGGGACAAATTTTGGGAAGGTTTCGATAGAGCAACAAATGACTTAGTGCCAATAAATAAAAAACTATTAGAAACAAGAGAAAAGCTACAAAAATCTATCGATACTTTTCATTTAGAAAGAAAAAACAAAAAATTAGATTTAAATACATATAAAAAATTCTTAAATAAAATTGGTTATTTAAAAAAACCTGGTCCAAATTTTAAAATTAAGACAAATAATGTTGATAATGAAATATCAAGTATTTGCGGCCCTCAATTAGTTTGTCCAATTTCTAATTCTAGGTTTTTGTTAAATGCTGCTAATGCAAGGTGGGTAAGTTTATACGATAGTTTATATGGAACAGATATTATTCCAGAAACTAAAGGGGCCTTAAAAGGAAAAACTTACAATCCAATTAGAGGTAAAAAAGTTATCGAATATGCAAGACATCTTCTTGATAAATATATACCTTTGAAAAATAATAGTTGGAAAGAATTAGAAAATATTCCTGAAATTATAGATAATAAATTAAATTTAAAACTAAAAAAACCTAATCAATTTGTAGGTTATAATAAAAAATCAAATAAATTATCATCTTTATTATTTGTTAATAACAACCTTCATATTGATATTTTATTTGATCAGTCTGGAAGTATGGAAATTAATAATCCTGAAGGAAATCAAGACAAAATTAAAATACACGATATTTTTTTAGAATCTGCAATTTCTACTATTTGTGATCATGAAGACAGTGTTGCGGCTGTTGATGCTGAAGATAAAGTTCTTGGATATCAAAATTGGTTAGGATTAATGCAGGGAAATTTAAAAGTTAAATTTTTGAAAAATGGAAAAAAAATTTTTAGAAAATTGAATAAAGATAGAAATTATATATCAACAAAAGGTAAAAAATTTAAATTACATGGTAGATCTTTGCTATTAAATAGAAACGTTGGACACCTGATGACTAATCCCGCAATACTTTTAAAAGATGGCTCTGAATGCCCCGAAGGAATTCTTGATGCTTTTGTAACTACACTTGCGTGTCTTCATGATATTAAATTAAAAGGAAATTCAAGAACTGGTTCGATTTATATTGTTAAACCAAAAATGCATGGCCCAGAAGAATGTGCTTTTACAGATTTAATTTTTCAAAAAGTTGAAAAAGTTTTAAATTTAAAAAGAAATCAAATTCTTTGTGGCATTATGGATGAAGAAAGAAGAACTACTGTTAATCTAAAAGAGTGTATTAGAGCTTTAAAAAAAAGAGTGTTTTTCATAAACACCGGATTTTTAGATAGAACTGGAGATGAAATTCACACATCAATGGAAATTGGGCCAATGATTTTAAAAGGAGATATGAAATCTTCAAAATGGATTGCTGCATATGAAAATAACAACGTTGATGTAGGAATTTCTTGTGGTTTTTCAGGAAAAGCGCAGATAGGAAAAGGCATGTGGGCAATGCCAGATTTAATGAAAGAAATGATGAAACAAAAAATAACCCATCCATTAGCAGGTGCTAATTGTGCTTGGGTGCCTTCTCCTACAGCAGCATCCTTACACGCTCTTCATTATCACGACGTTAATGTATTTAAAAAACAAAAAGAATTATCAAAAAGAAAACCTACAGAACTTTTGGATATATTAAATATTCCAGTAGCAAAAAAACCTAATTGGTCGATTGAAAAAATTGATCAAGAATTGAAAAATAATGCACAAGGAATTTTAGGATATGTTGTTAGATGGATTGATCAGTCTGTTGGTTGTTCAAAAGTTCCTGATATAAATGGAATTGGTTTAATGGAAGATAGGGCAACCTGTAGAATAAGTAGTCAACACATCGCTAATTGGCTACATCATGGTATTTGTAGTAAAAAACAAGTTTTAGAAATTATGAAAAAGATGGCTAAAATAGTAGATGGACAAAACCTAAAAGATATAACTATGAAAGATCAATCTCCATACAAACCAATGTCAGGAAACTTTGATAAATCTATAGCATTTAGAGCTGCATGTGATTTAGTTTTCCATGGCAAGTTTCAACCATCAGGCTACACTGAACCTTTGCTTCATTTTAATAGATTAATAAAAAAATCAATCTGACTCTGGATTCAATCCTTTTCTGTTTTTAAATGCTGAAATTAAAGTGCCATCATCTAAACTCTCTATTTCTCCACCAACTGGTAAGCCTTGTGCAAGTTTTGAAACTTTAATATTAATTTTTTTTAAACTATCTTGAATGTAAAATGCTGTTGTTTGACCTTCTACAGTAGCACTTGTTGCTAAAATAACTTCATCTATATTATTTTTTTTTACTCTTTCAATTAAAGAATCTAAAAGTAAATCTTCCTTTCTTTGAGAGTTTGTATTGGATAGTGTTCCTCCAAGAATGTGAAAATAACCTTTAAAAATACTTGAGCTTTCAATAGTCCATTGGTCCGCTATATTTTCTACCACACAAATTTTATTATATTTTTTTGAACTATCTTGACAATTATCACAATCTAAATTGTTAGATTTTAAAGAACCACATTTTTTACATCTTGCTACATTTTTGTATACCTCATTTAATGTTTGGGCTAATGGCTTCAATAGTTCTTGACGATTATTAATTAATTTTAAAATAATTCTCTTTGCTGATTTTGGGCCTAGTCCAGGTAATTTTGAAATAAGCTTAATTAAATTATTGATTTCCAAAATGTTCTGCATTAAATCAAATTGGCCATTTAAATCCTGGGATTCCAAAATCACCAGTTGCTTTGGAAATTTCTTCTGAAGTTTTTGACTTTAATTGAATTTTTGCATTTGAATGGGCCGCTCTTATTAAATCAACAATAATACCTTTGTCTTCTCTCATTACTTCATCGCTAAGATATAAATTAATCATTTCTCCTTCACCATTTAAAGTGACTTTTACAGCATCTCCTCCTGCTACACCTGAAATTTCAATTTTTTTAATTTTTTCTTGGCTCTCTTTCATTTTAGCTTCTACTTCTTTTGCCTTTTCTAGTATTTTGCTAAAATCAGTCATCTTTATGTTCATTTATTTTAAATTCTACTAAATCAGCATCAGGTAAAATCTCTAAAACTTTATTATAAAGTTTACTTTTTTTTGCATTTTCAAAAATTTTATCTTTATTTATTTTCTCTTCCTGTTTTTTGGAAATTAATCCTTTTTTTTTTGAAAGTGAAATAATCCATCTAGTATTGGTCCATTCATATAATTTATGAGATAATTCTTTTATAAAATCTTTATCTAGGTTTTCATTAAAAGCTATTTCAATCCTTCCTTTGGTAAAAGCAACAAGATTAACATTTGATTCTAATTCATATTTTAATTTGATTTCTTTTTTTTTTACACACAATGTAATTAATTCTTCAAAACTATTTATAAATAATTTGCTAGTATTTTCCTGAGATTTTTTTTCTGGTCTTGTTTCATCTTGCTGTGCTATATTTTTAATTTGGTCAACTATTTTATTATTTACTAATTTTTCTTCTTCATTATTTGAATTTTTTTTTTCATCTTTATCAATTATTGAATCTTGATGATTTGTTTTATTTAAGCCTTTTAAATACATTAGCCTAACCAAAAACATTTCTAAACTTAAATTTGGATTTGAAACCATATCCAATTCATCAATGGTTTCTATAGTGAATTGCCAAAATAAAATTATATCTTTTTGATCTATTATTTTTGAAATCTTATCAATTTCATTAAATTCATCATCATTTAACGTGAAATTATTTCCATCTATTTTTATAGATGAAATATTTTTTATAAAATATAATATTTCTAAAAAATCATTTAAAAATATTTTTGGCTCGACTCCAGCTTCATATATTTTTCTATAAATATTAATAACTTTACTTTCATTTCCCTTAAATAAATTATAAAATAAGTCTAATAATAAACCTTTATCAAAATAGCCATAGATATTTTGTGCTTTTTTTAAATTTAATTCTTCATTTTCAGAGTTGCTAATTAAGCCACGGTCCAATAAAGATAGAGCATCTCTTACAGATCCTTCTGAAATTTTAACTATTAATTTTATGGCGTCATCAGTTACTTTGCCTTTCTCTTTCTCCGCTATTTTTTTAATATATTTAAATAATTTTTCTGTTTTTATTCTTGATAAATCAAATCTTTGGCATCTTGAAACTACCGTAACTGGGATTTTTTTTATTTCTGTTGTGGCAAAAATAAATTTTAAATACTCAGGTGGTTCTTCCAATGTCTTTAATAATGCATTAAATGCTTGCTTACTAAGCATATGAACTTCGTCTATAATGAATATTTTATATTTTGCTGATGTTGGTCCATATCGAGAAAATTCAATTAGGTCTCTTACATCGTCAACACCTGTTTTGCTAGCAGCATCCATTTCTAAAACATCTATGTGATTTGAATTAATTATAGATTCACAGTTTGAACAGAAATTATCCTTACATAGGTTTCCTGCGCCATTTTCACAATTTAAAGATTTTGCTAAAATCCTAGCAATAGTTGTTTTTCCAACTCCACGAATTCCAGTAAATAAGTATGCGTTTGCTGATTTATTATTTTTTATCGAATTATAAATAGTTTCAGAAATTATCTCTTGTCCTATTAAATCTTTGAAAGTTTGAGGCCTATATTTTAGAGCCAACACTTTAGAATAATTTGTCATATTTTAATAAGGAGACCAACCAACCTGGAAAATACTCATTACCCTTGCTCTTTTTCAAGCCTGGGGGAGTTTATGGTAACTCCACCTGATTGGCCCCCAGATTTATTATATCAATAATATTTTCTAATCTACAATAAACTTAGCAATTATTTTAATCTAAATTTATCTGAGTTAAAAACACCTAGTACGTGCATATCTTCACAATGAAGTCCCAGTTCTTCCAAAGAGTTTTTAATTTTTTTATCTTCAATATGTCCCTCTATATCGCACAGAAAGAAAAATGAGGAAAATGAATTTTTTTCAGGAAAACTCTGAAGTTTTGTCAAATTAACTCCATTAATAGCAAATCCAGAAAGTGCAGAATAAAGTGCAGATGGTTTGCTCTTAAGTTTAAATAAAAAAGAAGTAATATAATTATCACCTTTCAATTCTGGTTGATAAATTTCTTTACCCATTAACAAAAATCTAGTGAAATTATTTTTTTCATCTTGGATATCTTGTTTTAAAATTTCAAGATTATAGATCTTAGAACTAAGCTCAGAAGCTATAGCTGCTTTGGTTTTATCATTATTTTCAGAAACATATTTTGCTGAACCCGCTGTATCAGCTCTAACATTCTCATTTAATTTATTTACTTTAATAAAGTTAGATGATTGACTTAAAGCTTGTGCATGAGAATAAACATTCTTTATATCTTTTAAATTTGATCCTTTGATTCCTAATAAATTATGTTTTATAGGAAAAAAATGTTCGGCATAAATATTCAGCCTATATTTAAATATTAAATATTCCACTCCTATATTACCTGTGGTCTTATTTGACTCTGGAATTATGCTCCTCACAGCAGGATCTGTGTTTGCTTTTTCAAAACACTCGTCGAATGTTTTACAAGATATTGTTTCACAGTCTGGATACATTTCTTTTGCACAACTTTCGCTGTAACTTCCTGGTATGCCTTGATAAGCTATTTTCATAATTTTAATTCTTATAATTCATTATTTTTTTTATTTCCAGAAAATCCTCTTCTGTGTCTACTCCAATAGGTGCTTTGTTTGCTAATATCACATTAATTTCTATACCGTTATCAATTGCTCTTAATTGTTCTAGTTTTTGGTCTATTTCATTTTTGCTTTGTTTTAAATTAACAAATTTTTCTAATGTTGAAACTTTATAAATATAAATACCAATATGATGATAAATATTTTTATTATTAGACAAGGCTTTTCTTAAAAAAGAATTTGCCTTAGACATTTTTGTCTTTAAAAGTTCTTCTTCTGTAATTACTTTTACTATATTATTTTTATTTAAGACATTTTTATCCTTAATTTTGCAAGCTAATGTTGCTATATCAAGATTATTATTGATTGCATGAGTATTAAGATTTTTAATATCCTCAATATCAATCATTGGTTCATCTCCTTGCAAATTTACAATGTAATCAACATTTTTTAGATCTAATTTCTTATAAGCCTCAAAAATTCTATCCGTTCCTGTTTGGTGCTCTTTTTTTGTCAAAACACAATTTCCACCTATTTTGGTAACTTCTTCAAAAATTTCCTTATCTCCAGTTGCTACAAAAACATCTCCTATCTTTGTTGATCTTGCTTTTTCATAAACATGATTAATAATTGACAAACCATTAATTTTTAAAAGAGGTTTATTAGGCAATCTGGTTGCCGCGAGCCTCGAAGGTATTAAAATTATTGTTTTAGTCATAAATTTAAGCTTTTATGCGTCTTTCAGACGCAATAATTGAAATTAAATTTAGTATTTTTTTTGTTTAACATGTTATACGACCATAATAATAAAAAACCATGGATTCCTTTGAGATAAACAAAATAGTAGCGGCTGTTCTTGTTGTTTTTTTAGTAGTTTTTGGAATAGGTAAAATTTCAGATATAATTTTCCATGTCGAAAAACCTAATACTAGCGCTTATAAAGTTGAAGTTTCAACAGTAAGTTCTGGCCAAGATGCAAATACTGGTGAACTTGTTGATATATCAGCATTATTGGCTATGGGAGATTTAGATCATGGTAAAAATGTCTGGAAAAAATGCTCCGCATGTCATTCAATTAAAAAAGGTGGAAAAAATAAAATAGGACCCGCACTTTATAATGTGCTTGGAAGAAATGTTGCTGCTCTAGGTGACTATAAATATTCTAAAGCATTTGTGGCTTATGGAAAAACTTGGACATTCGAACAAATGAACGGGTTTTTAAAAAAACCACAAGCTTATATTAAAGGAACTAAGATGGCTTTTGCTGGATTAAAAAAAGAAAAAGATAGAGCTTCAATTCTATTATTTATGAATCAATATTCTGACAATCCATTACCTTTACCTTAATTTTTCAAAACAATATAATAAAATACTTTTTTGAACGTGGACTCTATTCAGGGCTTGTTGCCAGACTCTAGATTTCTTTCCTAAAAAAACATCTTCTGAAACTTCATTGCCTCTTGGTAGACAATGTAAAAATATTGCATCTTTTTTTGCATATTTAATTAAACTTGAACTAATTCTGAAATTTTTAAAATCTTTTATTTTTTTTGCCTTGTTTACTTTATCATTTAAAGAAACTACTTTATCAGAGAAAATAACATCTGCATTTTTTGCTGCTTTTTTCGGATCATTAAAAATATTAATCTTTCTTCTATTTTTTTTAACCCAATCCATGACAAACCTCGGTGGTCTATAACTCTTAGGACAACCTATATTTAACTTAAATTTAAATTTAACTGAAGCAGCTATTAAAGAGTTAAGCACGTTATTCGAATCTCCTATCCATGTTATATTCAATTTTGATATTGGTTTTTTCTTTATTTCTTCAACTGTAAACACATCTGAAAGTACCTGACAAGGATGAGAGCTTGGGCTTAACAAATTTATTATAGGAATATTTAAATTTTTACTGAAATCATCTATTTTTTTATCACTATCAGTTCTAAGCATAAATCCATCACCATAAGTTGATAAAATTTTTGCAGTATCGGCTAGGCTTTCACCACCTTTTCCTAAATGTAATTCGCTTGCTTTAACAGTTATAGATCCCGCTCCAAGTTGATTAATAGCAATATGAAAACTAAGACGAGTTCTTGAACTAGCTTTTTCATACATCTGTATAAGCAATTTTCCTTTTAATGGTTGATCCTTATCAGTCTCTAGTGTGCTTAATTTTTTTCGTTTATTCTTTCTTTTTTTTGCATCTTTTAAGATTTTTTTTAAATCTATAGAAGGAATATCTTTAATATTAATAAAGTTTTTCATTTTTGATTATGCTCTATATTCTTTACATACTTTTTTGATTATCTTTAAAGCCAAATCAATTTCAGTTTTTTTTACATTCAAAGGAGGCAATATTCTAATTACATTTTCTGCTGCTCTAATAGTAAGCAATTTATTATCTTCTAATTTTTTTATAAAATTTGTTTGATCTTTAAAAAGTTGTAATCCAATTAGCAAACCAGTTCCTCTGACTTCTTTAATTAATTTAGGATAATCATTTTTGATTTTATTTAGTTCTACATTAAAATAGCTAGATATTTTTTTTACATTTGAAAGAAATCCTTTTTTAAAAATAACATCTAACACAGCATTACCCACACTCATTGCTAGTGGATTTCCTCCAAAAGTGCTTCCGTGCGTTCCTGGAATCATTGCGGTAGAAACCTTTTTTGTCATTAAAACTGCTCCAATTGGAAAACCTCCACCTATTCCTTTAGCAATTGGCACTATATCTGGTTTTATTTTTGCATGTTCAAACGCAAAAAAATCACCCGATCTTCCTATTCCGCACTGAACTTCATCAAGGATTAACAAAATATTTTTTTTATTACAAATTTTTCTTAAACTTTTTAAAAAAGTTTTACTGTGTGCCTTTACCCCGCCTTCTCCGAGTGAAGTTTCAATTAATACAGCTGCAGTATTATTAGTTATTTTTCTTTTCAAAGATTTTAAATTACCAAATTTGAAATGATCAAATCCTGCAACTTTTGGGCCAAATCCTTCCATCATTTTTTTTGATCCGCTTGCGTTGATTGTGGCTATTGTTCTTCCATGAAATGAATTTTTTATACAAATAATTCTATTTTTTTTTTTCTTACCGATGGAATAGAAATATCTTCTAGCTACCTTTATTGCTGCTTCTGTTGCTTCTGCTCCAGAGTTTTGAAAAATAATAGCTGAAGCAAAAGTTTTTCTTACAAGTCTTGAGGCAAGTCTTTCTCCCTCTGGTATTAGAAATGCATTTGAAACATGCCAAACCTTTTTTGATTGTCTATTAATTGCTTTAATTAAATACGGATTTGCATGTCCTAAGGAATTTACAGCTATGCCTTGCACAAAGTCCAAATATTTTTTACCATTACTTGAATATAAAAAGCTTCCCTTACCTTTTTTAAAAGCAATTTTTCTTCTATTATAGTTTTTTGCTAATGCGCTCATTATCAAGATTTAATCTTATAGCCTTTTTTAAATAATAAATAAGAAATATACCATGTTATTAATGATATGATTAATAAAAATATTATTCCAAATTTTATAGAGGCATCTGACTGACCTATAAATGAATATCTAAAACCATCAATCATATGAAAAAAAGGATTATAATAACTTAAACTTTTTAAAATATCTGGCAATTTATCAATACTGTAAAAAGTTCCTGATAAAAAAGATAATGGGACTATTAAAAAATTTGTTACTGTTGCCATTTGATCAAATTTATCTGAATAAAGACCAGCAATAATTCCAGCTGATCCTAAAAAAAAACCAGCAAGAAATAGATATAGAAACCAAAGAAAATAATTTTGAATGTTTAAATCTAAAAACAGAATGAATATAAATGTTGATATAGACGCAATACATAATCCTCTTGTTATTGAGGCAAGAACCAATGAAATTGTTACTTCTGCAGCTGATAATGGGCTATTTACTATATCTACAATTGTTCCCATCATCTTGCTCATCATTAAAGATGAGCTGGAATGAGAAAAGCTTTGTTGAATTACCTGCATCATAATTAACCCATTTGCAAGAAATTCAATATATGGAACACCCAATACATCCGGTCTTTCGTCTCCAATTGCTAAAGAAATTACAACCAAGAATAAAATTGATGTAAGTATTGGTCCTGCAAGTGTTTGGCCTGAAACAATTAAAAATCTTAGCACTTCTTTTTTGTAAAGAGTAAAAGCACCTACCCAATTAATTAAACCGAAACGACGTACACCAATTTGATATTTATTTTCTAATTCAACCATTGATAATTAGTCTTAAACTTTTTTTTAAATAATTGTTAAAAAACAGAAAAAAAAGCTTGTTATTAATTATAATTTGTGGTCTCAATATAGTGTTATATAAAAAACATAACATACTAAATATTGTGCTATGAGCTGGACTGATGAAAAAGTATCTAAATTAAGAGAGTTGTGGGGCAAAGGGCAAACAGCAAGCCAAATTGCTGAGATTATTGGTGGAATAAGCAGAAATGCAGTTATAGGAAAAGCTCACAGATTAAATCTATCTGCAAAAATAAAAACAAGATCAACTATTACACTAAGCAAAGAAAATTATAAATCTACTAATCTAGAAACACAAAAAAGAGGAAGAAGAAGCAAGTTTAGATCACTAATATTAAGTAAAGACTTTGAGCCTTCAAAAAATTTACAACTGGAAGAATTAACTGAAAACACATGTAAATATATGGAAGGACATCCAGATGAAAAAGAATCATCTTTTTGTGGAAGAAAAAATGTTGAAAAATTTTCTTACTGTCCACTGCATTTAATGATTGTATTCCAACCCAAAGGAAAAAAAGAGGATATAATCGAAAAAGAAGATGAGGTTCCTCAATTTATTGAAAAAAAAATAAAATCGGCTTAAAATAATATTGATTATTTTTCCAATTTGAAATTTTTATTAATTAATGTTCCTTGTGAATGAATTATTTTTAATTTTTTTAAAAAATATATTTAATTTTTTTATTACTATTTTTTTTATTTTCTTTTTTAAACCTAAATCAATCTTTATTTAATTTTTTTTTTGCTTCTATTCCTCTATTGATTGCTTTTATAGCTATAACAGATACTAAAATTAATATTAATATTATTATAATATAAACTATATAATTTATCATCAATTTTTCTTTAAAAATTTATCTTTAGAAAATTGACCACCTGACCTCCAGTTAAAACTGTACTTCTCGATTTCTTCATCAAAAATTCTATTTGCACTGAGTCCTATCTCAAAATTAGTTTTATATTGTCCCGTAGGAATGCTATCGTGCTTTAATAATTTTATTTGATCTACTGTTATTAATGGATTTGGCATTATTTCGATAATTTTTGCAGTTATTTTTGCTATTGTTAAAGGCAAGGGAATTAACAATCTTTTTTTATCTATAGCTTTTAATAATTTTAAAATAATTTCTTTAAATGAAAAAATTTCTGGACCAATACATTCTATAGTTTGTTCATCTACTTTTCCTTGAACTACATCAAAAATTATTTGGGTTAAATCTGTAACGTGTATAGGAGCAAATTTGGTTTTTCCATCATAATATATTGGGATAATTGGTAAGCGACTTAATAAAGTCATAAAATTTGTAGTAAAGTTATCATCTACAGAATAAACTATAGAAGGTTTTAACACTACAGATCTATCAAAATTATTTTTAATTTTATTTTCTCCATCAAGTTTACTAATAGCGTAGTTGCTATCTAGAGATTTTTCTATTCCAAGAGAAGAAATGTGAATTAATTTTTCAACATTTTTTTTTGCAGATAATTTAGCTAAAAGATATGGAAAGTCTGTATGGATATTTTTAAAATAATTTTTTTTTTTTTCAAATAATATTCCGATTAAGTTAATACAAATTGCACACTCTTCTAATAAACTATTTATCTTTTCTATATTAAAATTAGCTAACTCAACAATCTCAAGATACCCTGGATTTGCTTGTGTTTTTAAAATATACCCTTTTTGATGAATATTTCTCGTTACAGCAACTACTTTATAGTTATTTTTTGTTAACTTTCTTATTAAGTGTCTGCCTATTTGTCCGGAAGCACCGAAAACTAGAATTTCTTTAGGTTTCATATATATATTTCATCAATGGATTTAGATATTAAATTACATAAAGAAGATTTACCAGATCAAATACATTTTAGTGACAATATTGCTATAGACTGTGAGTTCATGGGTTTAAATGTTGAAAGAGACAGGTTGTGTTTAGTTCAAATTTCATCTGGAAATAATGATGCTCATATTGTTCAACTAAATAAAGATAAATATAATGCTCCCAATCTGAAAAAATTGCTGATCAATGAAAAAATAAATAAAATATTTCATTACGCAAGAGCCGATCTATTGTTTATAAAGAAATATTTAAATATTAACGTCAACAACATTGCATGTACCAAAATAATGAGCAAGATTGCTAGAAGCTATTCTGATAAACATGGTTTAAAAGATTTAATTAAGGAATTCATAAACATTGATGTAAGCAAACAATTGCAAACTTCGGACTTTGGTGGCGATTTATCTAAAAAACAACTTCAATATTGCGCTAATGATGTTGTTTATCTTCACAAAATTTATGAAGGACTTTATAAAATTTTAATTAGAGAAAATCGGTTAAGTTTATATAATAATACTATAAAATTTCTTCCAACAAGAGTTGAGCTAGATTTTTCTTCTTTTAAGGAAGATATTTGGTCTCATTAAATGAAAAATAATAAAATTAAATTAATTGCAAAAAATGTAATTCAGGATGAAATTTACGCTTTAAAAAAAATAAAATTATCAATTGGAAATTCTTTTACTCAAATAGTAAAAACAATTTTAAATTGCAAAAATGGAAAAATAATAATATCTGGAGTTGGCAAAAGTGGAATTATAAGTAAAAAATGGGCAGCAACATTTTCATCAATTGGAATCCCGTCTTTTTTCTTAGATGCTTCAAATGCTAGCCATGGAGACATGGGACAAATAACTTCAAATGATATTGTAATACTAATAAGTCTAAGTGGACAAAGTGAAGAGCTTAAAAATATAATTCAGTATACATCTAGAAATAAAAATATTAAATTAATTGGTATTACATCAAAAAAAAATTCAGTTCTTTATAAAAATTCAGATATTAAATTTTTATTACCAGCTGTAAAAGAAGCTGACCCAGGAAATATAGTGCCCACTTCTTCGACTACAATGCAGTTGGCATTGGGTGATGCTATAGCAATTGCATGTATGAGGTATAATAATTTTGGAAAATTAGATTTTAAAAAATTTCATCCAGGAGGTTCTCTTTCTGTAAAACTTAAAACTGTTAGCGATTTAATGCTTACAGGAAATAAAATTCCTTTTGTTCAAGAAGATACTAAGATGAAAGATGCCCTAACTGTAATAACAAAAAAAGGTATGGGTGTGCTTTTAATAAAAAAAAGAAATATCACAACAGGAATTTTAACAGATGGAGATTTAAAAAGATTAAATCGAAAATTTGAAAATTTTCAAAAATTAAAAATAAAAAAACTAATGAAAAAAAACCCGATTAGTGTTGATAAAAATACACTTGCGGCTCAAGCACTTTCGATCATGAACTCAAAAAAAATTACAAGCTTGTGTGTTCATAAAGAAAATAGAAAAAATAAAACTGTTGGAATAATTCATATACATAATATTTTGAAGGCAAATATAAGCTAAATGTCCTTAAAATCTCTAATTCAAGTTGTTATAATATTATTAATTATAGTTATTTTAGGTGGTGTTTATTTTAATTATTTTACAAATTACAACAAAATTTCTACAGAAAATAAA
>QCPT01000012.1 GCA_003212415.1 Pelagibacteraceae bacterium AG-439-F23 | reverse complement strand
AACGAAGACACCCCGCTTATGGCAGCGAAAAGAGGCAAAGATACCAGTATGTGGAAGTCAATAGAAAGTGTTAAAAACAAAACATCAAATATTGTTCTTTCCGCAGGTAACACAGGTGCATTATTTGTTATTGCTAAATTAAATTTAAAGATGATTGAAAAAATCGACAAACCTGCATTATCAGGTTTATGGCCTAATAAAAAAGGAATGAATGTTGTTTTAGATTTAGGTGCTAATATAGAATGCAGTGAAAAAAATTTGAAAGATTTTTCTATTATGGGAGCTGCACTACATAAATCCTTATTTCCAAATGAATTTCCAAAAGTTGCATTATTAAATATTGGTTCTGAAGAATTGAAAGGAAATAGTGTAATAAAAAATACTTATCAAGAATTATCAAATTTTAATAATTCACTCTATGAATTCAAAGGATATGTTGAGGGAAATAATATAATGAGTGGTGATGTTAATGTTATAATAGCTGATGGTTTTACCGGTAATATAGCTTTAAAAACAGCCGAGGGTACTGCTAACTTTATTACATCTGAATTAAAAAAAGCCCTCTCAGGAAACATGATTGGTAAAATTTCATCATTATTGAATATAAAAAATATTAATTATTTTAAAAATAAATTAGATCCAAGATTGTATAATGGAGCTATTTTATTAGGATTAGATTCCCCAGTAGTTAAAAGTCACGGAGGAACAGATTATGTCGGTTTTGCAAATGCTATATCAGTTTGCGAAAAAATAGTTACAGGAAAACTGATTGAAAAAATTAAAGAAAATATTAATTAATGCGAATTAATTTAACAAAAAAAGAAATAATTAATTCGATTTATATGCAAATTGGTTTTTCAAAAAAAATATCTGAAAACCTTCTAGAAGATATTTTTCAAATATTGTTAAAAAATATAATTTCTGAAAAAAAAGTTAAAATTGCAAAATTTGGTACTTTTACTTTAAGAAAAAAAAATCAAAGAATTGGAAGAAATCCAAAAACAAAAGAAGAAAAAATTATTTCCGAAAGAAATGTTATTTTGTTTAAACCTTCAAAACATTTAAAAAAATATATTAATAATAATGACTAACAAAAAAAATGAAGCCTACAAAACTATCAGTGAGGTTGCTGAATTATTAAATTTGGTAGATCAAAATACTGGAAAAATTTCAACTCACACATTAAGATTCTGGGAAAAAGAATTTAAACAAATTAAACCCAAGATATTTGCTGGTAACAGAAGATATTATGATAATCAATCAATTGAAATTTTAAAAAAAATTAAATTTTTGCTTAAAGATAAAGGTATGACTATCAAAGGTGTTAAAAAACACTTATTAAGTGATGATTCTAAACTTGACGAAACAACCAATATATCTATAAACACAAAAAATATTTTGAAATCTAAGTTAAGCAAAATTTCAAAAATTATTAAAGAATTAAAAAAATAGTATGGCTAAAAAAACTCATGTCAAAGTAAGACTAGTCCCTGAATCAAAACCTGATAGTCCATTCTTTTATTATGTAAAAAAACCCGCAGGTGGTGAAAAAGCTAAAATTAAATTAAAGGCAAAAAAATACAATCCTTCAACAAGAAAGCATGAAATTTTTGTCGAAAAAAAATTACCACCTCATAGTAAATAATTACTTTTTTTTGAAATTTCTTTTTTCAAAATCAATATATGCATAAATCATATTTATCCATATTCTTTTAGTAATTTTAGGGTCAATTTTATTTTTTATAGATTTAATTTTAATATTTTTAAGAATTTTTTTTATTCTTTTATGATCAATTATTTCCTTCTTAAGATCTTTAAGATCTAAAACTTTTTTAACCAATAAAGTTCTTTGTTTTATAAGGTTAATTAGTGAATTATCTAACTTATCTAGTTTTTTTCGTATTAAAATTAGTTTTTTTTTCTTTTGTGGCGACATTTATATATTTGGATTAAATAATAATTATTATATTTATCGATCTATGTACATAGAAAATAAACAAATAAAAAATTACGTTTCCTTTTGGTTGGTTACAATGTATTGGATTATTTCAGTAATGATTGTTATTGGTGGACTTACAAGATTAACCGATTCAGGATTATCAATTACTAAATGGCAGCTTTTCTCCGGTTTATTTCCACCTTTAAATGATTCAGATTGGAATAATTATTTTAATTTATACAAAAAAATTCCAGAATATACACAGCAAAATTACTTTATGACACTTAATGAATTTAAAGTAATTTTTTGGTGGGAATGGATCCATAGATTCTTGGGAAGACTTATAGGTATTTTGTTCTTAGTACCTTTAATTATTTTTACATTTAAAGAAAGTTTTAAAAAATTAATAAACTTATATTTTATTTTCATTTTAATATGCTTTCAGGGCTTTATTGGTTGGTACATGGTTTCAAGTGGACTTGTTGATAGAGTGGATGTGAGTCATTTTCGTCTATCTATTCACTTGATAATTGCTTTTTTGATAATATCTTTAATTTTATGGAATTATTTTAATTTAAAAGTTAATCGAAACTTTAATGGTAAATTAAAATATAATATTCCATTTATTTTTTTATTTTTAATATTTTTTCAAATTTTAATAGGAGCATTTGTATCCGGCATGGACGCTGGTCAAATTTATAATTCATGGCCATTAATGGGATCATCTTATTTTCCTGATGATAATGAATTTATGAATCTTTTAAAAATTTCTGCCTTTAGCGAACCTTCTTTAGTACAATTTATGCACAGAAACTTAGCTTACTTTATATTATTATTTTATTTAATTATTTTAATAAAAATTTATAGAACAAAATTGTTTAATTTATATTTTGCAATAAATTTAGTTGGATTGTTATTACTTATTCAAATTATTTTAGGAATTTACACAATTTTATATGGTGCACAGATTTTATTAGCTTCTATGCACCAAATAAGTTCAATTTTTTTAGTTAGTTCCTCTGTTTATTTTTTGTATTTAAATTCAAAATCTAACTAATTTAACCTGCTGCATTTAAAGCTTGATCTAGATCTCCAATAATATCATCAGAATGTTCTATTCCAATAGACAATCTAACGTATCCAGGTGTTACACCGGCAGCTGCAAGCTCATCTTCAGTTAATTGGCTGTGAGTTGTTGTTGCTGGATGAATAGCTAAACTTCTAGCATCACCAATATTAGCGACATGGTAAAACATTTTTAATGATTCAATGAATTTTTTACCAGCTTCCACACCACCTTTAAGCTCTATACCAACTAAAGCTCCATTTCCACCTTTGAAGTATTTTTTTGATCTTGCTGCAATTTCACCTTCATGAAGAGTTGGGTAGATAACCCTTTCAACACTCTTGTGTTTTTTTAAAAATTCAACAGCTTTTTCAGCATTAGAACAATGTTGTTTCATTCTTAACGGTGCAGTTTCTAATCCTTGAATAATACCCCACGCATTATCTGGCGCCAAAGGTGCGCCAAGGTCTCTTAATAAACAAACTCTTGCACGTATAGCAAAAGATACATTTGCTCCAGTTAATTGTGGAACAACCTCTCCCCATTTTGCACCACCATAACTCATATCAGGTTCATTAAATAAAGGTTGTCTTTTAGGATCAGCTGTCCAATCAAAATTACCACCATCGACTAAACAACCTCCAATAACAGTACCATGACCACCAATAAATTTAGTTAGTGAATGCACCACAACAGCTGCTCCATGCTCAATAGGTTTACATATTACAGGTGATGCAGTGTTATCCATAATTAATGGTATATTGTGCTTTCTTCCTATATCAGAAACTTCCTTAATAGGAAAAACTCTTAAATATGGGTTTGGTAAAGTTTCTGCATAAAAACATCTTGTATTTTTATCAATTAATTTCTCAAAATTTTGTGGATCAGCTGGATCTGCATATCTACATTCAATACCTAATTTTTTTAAAGTATGTGTAAACAAGTTTACTGTTCCACCATATAAGTCTGTTGAACTAATGAAATTATCTCCGGATTGACAAACATTCATTATTGCAAATGTTGATGCAGCTTGTCCTGAGCCAACAGTTAGTGCAGCTAATCCACCTTCTAGAGCTGCAACTCTTTTTTCTAATACATCATTAGTAGGATTCATTATTCTAGTGTAAATATTTCCAAACTCTTTAAGTGCAAATAGATTTGCAGCATGATTAGTATCATTAAATTGATATGAAGTTGTTCTATATAAGGGCACTGCTACAGCGGTAGTAGCTGGATCGCTCCTATAATCACCGCCATGTAATGCTATTGTTTCTGGGTTTTTGCTCATTTGTTCTCCTTTTTTTTTTTATTATTTTCCTTTAACTGGAGTATACAATCAAGCTAAAAATTTATATATTTTTTGCAGGGTAATTAATTATAATAAAATTTTTTAGTACTTTTAAAACTCTATCTGCTTCTTCGAGTAACATCATATGACCACAATTATCAATTATATCTACCTTACTCCCTTTAATTAAATCAGCTAACTTTTTACCTTCTTTAACAGGACACATTTTATCATCTGTAGCGAGTATAGATAATGTTGGAATTTTTATTTTTTTAGCAGCTTCAAATCCATTTTTATAATTATCGCAAGCTCTAAAATCTACTCCAAGAGTGTCTTTTATAGTTCTTGATTTAGCTAGCATTCCGCCAGTATTTATATGATACAAGCCTGGCACAGGATGACCTCCAAAATGGCCAGCTGGACCATGAGCCCAATCCATCATTAAATCAACTGCTTTTGGATCATTATTTTCTGCAAGTGCCAATAATTCAGGATTCATAGGTATAGCCCCAGCACCACCCATTAGACTTAATGTTTTAATTTTATTTGGATATCTAGATGTGCATTCAATTGTAACTAAACAACCTTGAGAATGTCCCACAAGTGAAGCTTCTTTATAACCAACTGCATCAATTACATTACTAACCCAATCTGCCATATCTTCAATGGATTTTAGGCTATAACCACTTGATAAACCATGTCCAGGCATATCTAAAGCTAAAACACTGTATCCATGAAAAGCAAAGTATCTTGTTTGAAGTACCCAAGTCATATGAGTTAATCCACTTCCATGAACAAAAATAATTAAAGGTTTATTTTTGTCAAATGGACGTCCACCAGTTGAAGCAAATACTTCATGGCCGTTTACTTTAAATTTCATTGATTAGAAACAAGTCTTGGTTTTCTCGCCGCTCTGAATCCTATCTCAAAATCATTTTTAATATCATCTATATCTTCTATACCTACAGACAATCTAATCATATCATGAGATAAACCAGCAAATTTTAGTGTTGCTTCATCCATTTGTGAATGCGTTCCTGAAGCAGGATGAATAACTAAAGTTCTTGTATCCCCAACATTAGCTAAGTGAGAAGCTAGTTTGACATTATTGATAAATTCTACTCCTGCATCTTTACCACCTTTAATTCCAAATGCTATCATTGAACCTCGACCATTAGGTAAAAGTTGTTTTGCTAATTCATGATCTGGATGATCTGGTACACTTGGATGAGATACCCAGGCAACACTTTCATGCCCTAATAAATACTTAACCATTTCTTCAGCATTAGAACAATGTTTTTTCATTCTTACGGATAAAGTTTCAATTCCTTGTAATACATTCCAAGCATTTTGAGGACTTAAGCATGGACCAAAATCTCTCATACCTTCTGCACGTGCTTTCATTGTAAAAGCAGTAGGTCCAAATTCTTCGGCAAAAGATAATCCATGATAACCTTCGTATGGTTTTGTCATAGTTGGAAATTTATCATTTTGCATCCAATCAAATTTTCCACCTTCAACCAGAATACCTGCCATAGATGAACCATGTCCAGCCATCCATTTAGTTAATGAATGAATCACAATATCAGCACCATGTTCAAATGGTTTACAAAGATAAGGTGTTTGGTAAGTAGCATCTACCATTAAAGGAATGCCTGCTTCATGCGCAATCTTAGCTATCTCAGGCATATTCATAATTTCATTTCCGGGGTTACCAACTAATTCTCCAAATATACCTTTTGTATTTTTTTGAATAGCTTTTTTAAAGCCTTTAGTATCTCTAGGTTTAACAAAAGTACATTTTATTCCAAATTTAGGCAATGTAAGTCTAAATAAGTTTACAGTACCACCATATAATTGTGATGATACAACCAAATGATCACCAGCTTCACATAAAGTCATTACAGCTAAAAATATGGCACTCATTCCAGAAGAAGTTGCTAAAGCTGCTGTACCACCTTCAAGAGAAGCTACTCTTTCCTCCAAAACACCAACGGTAGGATTTGATATTCTACTATAAATATGTCCACCTCTTTCTAAATTAAACAAAGCAGCGGCATGATCTACATCATCAAATAAATATGATGTTGTTTGATATATTGGTACCTGTCTCGATCCAGCATTTTTATGAGGCTGATAACCTGCGTGCAAACTTAAGGTATCAAATTTATAAGTTTTTGGACTAGGTATTTTTTTATCACTCATATTATTTCTCCATTAGTGTTTTTATTGAATTTCTTTCTAATAAGGTTTTTTAACATTAATTAATTCTATTACAAGTATGAGAAAATGAGAAAAATATTATAAATTGACAATATATACAATTAAAAGTATTAATCCCGCATTCATGACTAAATTTATTAAAAAAGACGACATTAACTCTAAATGGTTTGAAATTGACGCTAAAGATGCCGTTGTAGGTAGACTAGCGACAATAATTTCAAAAATTATTAGAGGAAAAAATAAAACTACCTATACACCACATATGGATCATGGAGACTTTGTAGTTGTAAAGAATATTGATCAGATTAAATTTACAGGAAATAAGTTTGAAGATAAAAAATATTATAGACATACAGGATATCCTGGCGGAATTAAAGATACCACACCTAGCAAACTTTACAAAAAAAAACCTGACGAAACTCTTAAACTCGCAGTTAAAAGAATGATGCCAAGTGGAGCTCTTGCAAAAAAGCAATTAACAAAATTAAAGATTTATTCTGGATCTAATCATCCGCATGAATCACAAAATCCAGAATCTATTGATTTAAAAAAATTAAATAAAAAAAATATTATAAAAAACTAACATGGATACGAACCAAACTTCTACAAAAATTAAATTAGATTTTAAGGATTGCAAATATGCTACTGGCAGAAGAAAAACTTCTATAGCAAAAGTTTGGTTAAAAAAAGGTAGCGGTAAAATTTATGTTAATGGAAAAAATTATGAAGATTATTTCACAAGATCTACACACAAAATGCAAATTTTAAGACCTTTTGAAATTATAAATCAATCAACAGATTATGATGTTAAATCTAAAGTAGTTGGTGGTGGACATACTGGTCAGGCAGGTGCATTGGTACATGGAATTTCTAGAGCTTTAGTTATGTTTGATGAAAATTTAAAAACCACATTAAGAAAAGAAAAGCTAACAACCAGAGATTCAAGATCTGTTGAGAGAAAAAAACCTGGTAGAGCAAAAGCTAGAAGAAGTTTTCAGTTTTCTAAAAGATAATTTCTTTTTAATCAACAACTGCTATATTAAAATATGTCTAAGATAAATGCTCTTATTTCTGGTTCAACTGGTTACATTGGAATTCAACTAACTAAGATTTTAGTTAATCATAAAAAAGTTAATATAAAATATCTTTGTGGAAATTCTTCAATAGGCAAAAAAATATCTTCATATGATAAAAGTTTAAGTAAATATAAACTCCCTAAAATAGTTAAATTTAATAAAAATTTTTTATCAAGTGTAGATGTTGTTTTTACAGCTTTGCCTAATGGAGAGGCTCAAAAAATTTCAAAACTTTTATTAAAAAAAAATATTTTAATAGATTTGTCAGCAGATTTTAGACTTAATAAATCTAATGATTTCTTAAAATGGTACAAAATTAAACATAAGGCAATAAATATGATTAAAAAAAGTATTTACGCTTTACCTGAAATTAAGAGAAATAATATTAAAGATTCTAAAATAATTTCTTGTCCCGGGTGTTATCCTACTTCTATATTGTTACCATTAATACCATTGTTAAAAAAAAGTTTAATTTCTAATAATAATATAATAATTGATTCTAAATCGGGATATTCGGGTGCTGGTAGAGGAATTCATAAAAAATATAAATATCAAAATCTTTATGAGTCTCTTAGTGCTTACGGTTTAGCGATACATAGACATAACAGTGAAATTCAGCAAGAATTAGATTTAAATACTGGGAAAATAAATAATTTTCAGTTTACACCTCATTTGACTCCAATGTTTAGAGGTATACTTAGTACAATTTATGTTGATTTAAAAAAAGGTGTAACAAAAAATAAAGTGAACGCTGAGTTAAAAAAATATTACAAAAATGAAAAGTTTATCAAAATTTCTAATCCTGATACATTTTTAAGCACGAATGATGTAATAAATACAAATAATTGTATTATTTCTGTTTGTAATAGCAAATATAAGGATAAATTAATTATTCTTTCTGTTATTGATAATTTGATAAAAGGAGGAAGTGGTCAAGCAGTACAAAATATGAATATACTTTATAACTTTAAAGAGAGCGAAGGTTTAAATGGTAAAATTTAATTTTCTTATATTAATGATATTCATATTATCACATTGTTCTATAGATACTAAAAGTGGTTTGTGGGAGAATATAAACTATGTAAAAGATGAAAGAAATAAATCTGAATTAGATTTTAATAAAAATTTAAGTTTTGATGATTTTAAGAAAAATGTAGTTTTGTACGGAAAAAAAAGTCATTATCCTAATATAATGGAAAAATAATGAGAAATGAATTTAATATAGCTGTTATTGGGTTAGGTCAAATTGGTTCTTATTTATTAAATGAATTAAATAATAAAAAAAAAGATATACTTAACAAAACTGGTAAGAAGATTAATATTGTTGCTGTTTCTGCTAAAAATAAAAATAAAAAAAGATCTTTTAAAATAAGTAAAAATTTTTTTTATTCAAATCCCTTGGAAATATTAAAGAAAAAAAAAATAGATATACTATTTGAAGCTATTGGCTTATCTGATGGTATTTCAAAAAAAATAGTTGAGACTGCCATAAAAAATAAAATTCATGTTATCACGCCTAATAAAGCCTTGATTGCCAAGCATGGAAATTATCTTTCAAAATTAGCAGAAAAAAATAAAGTCAATTTAGAATTTGAAGCTTCTGTTTGTGGCGGAATACCTATTTTAAGAACTATTAAAGAAGGTTTGGCAACAAATAAAATTTCTAAAGTATACGGAATTTTGAATGGTACATCTAATTATATACTTTCTGAAATGGAGACTACAAAGAATAGTTTTGAAGATGTATTAAGAAAAGCTCAATCTTTAGGATATGCCGAACCAGGTAATCCAAAATTAGATCTTAATGGCTATGATGTCTTATCTAAAGTTAAAATTCTTTCTTCATTATCATTTAATAACAAAATATCAAATTCAAAGTATTTAATGGAGGGAATTGAAAATATTGAATACAAAGATATCGAAATAGTTGATCAACTTAATTATAGAATAAAACTATTAGGTATAACTGAAATAGTTAACAACCGACTATTTGAACGTGTTCACCCGTGCCTTGTGAAGAAAAATACTTACATTGGCAATGTAAATGGAGTTATGAATGCCGTAATAATTGAAGGTAAACCTGTTGGTGAAAGTGTTCTTCAAGGTGAGGGCGCAGGACCTGGTGCCACATCTTCTGCTTTAATGTCAGATTTACTATCTATATTAAGAGGCAATATAAAATTTCCATTTGGCATATCTAATAAAAAAAGGAAAAAAGTAAAAATTTACAATATAAATAATTATTCAAATCCTTTATATCTTAGACTCGAAGTCAAAGATAAGCCTGGTGTATTATCTTCAATCACAAAACAATTAGCTAAATTCAACATTTCTGTAAAAAGATTAATTCAAATACCAGATCATAGGAGAAAAACAGCTTCTATAGCAATTATTACTCATCAAGCTAATGAATTAAATTCAAAGAAATGCTTAAAGTCATTTAAAGCAAATAAAAACATAATTAAATCACCAGTTATAATAAGATTATTTTAAAAGATGGATTTGTATCTCAAGCTTTTTGAAGTACTATTTCCAGTATTTTTTATAGTGGGCATAGGATATTTTTTGGGTAAAAAAAATCCAAAATTTGATACTGCATTTATAACTAATTACTCTGGAAATTTTGGTGCTCCCGCATTATTTATTTTTGCTATTACATCTTCTGGAGTAACTTATAGTGTCTTTTCTGAATATTTTATTTATGCAGTAATAGCTCTTAGTAGCTTTGCAATAACAGGTGTAATTTTTTTATTTTTTTTGAAGAAAGATATTTCTAGAGAACTACCTCCATATTTTTTGCCTAATACTGGAAATATGGGTATACCCATATGTTTGTTTGCTTATGGAGCTTTAGGAATGGGTGTTGCAGCTGCAATTTCGTCATTAGTTATACTACTACATTTTACTATAAATATTTTTTTAGCTAGTAAAAAGTTTGATATGAAAATAATTTTAAAAAGTCCACCAACCTATGCAGTAATTATTGCTGTTTACTTTTTATATTTTGATTTGGAGATGCCAAAGGTAGTTATCAATACAGTAATGTTATTAGGATATGCAATGATTGTTTTAATTTTAATGTCTTTAGGAGTTTCTTTGACTCAACTTAAAGTTTTTTCTTTAAAAAATTCTATAATTTCCTCAATTGCTAGAGTAATTATTGGTCCAATCATTGGTTTTTTAATAATTAAAATTTTCAATTTATCAGGTTTTGCCGCAGGTGTTTTATTAATACAATCAGCTATGCCTAGTGCTATATTAACCTATTTAGTAGCAGAAATGTATTCACCTAAAAAAGTTGTCGACAGTATTTCCAGTATGATAGTTGTATCTACTTTAATGTCTTTAATAACAGTACCAATAATTGTTTATATATCTTTGAAATACTTTCCTTATTAATGAAAGCAATTATTTTAAATTTATCTGCTTGGGCAGTTCTTCCGTTTATGGATACAATTGCAAAATATCTTTCATCAGAGATATCTTTTTTTCAAATAACATGGGCTAGATATATTTTTACTGTTTTTTGGACATTCCCTTTTATGTTTTTTTTTTTTAGAAAAAACTTAAAATGGTCCGAAAATCCAAAATTACAAATTTTAAGAGGCATAACTCTATTATTAGCTAATATTTGTTTTTTTTATTCGATTTCAATAATTTCTATGGCTAAAGCTTTAACATTAGCCTTTATAGCTCCATTGGTGACAACTGCTTTATCTCCTATATTTTTAGGTGAAAATGTTGGTATTAAAAGATGGTCTGCAGTTATTGTAGGATTTATAGGTAGTTTAGTAGTAATAAGACCTGGTTTAATTGAATTTAATATTGCTACTGTTGCTGCACTAGGTACTGGATTTTTCTATGGTGTGTATTTAGTAATTACCAGAAGTTTACACACTGTAGATAATCCATTATTAACTCTTTTATTTACAGGTGTAGTAGGGGCTATAATATCAAGCTTATTTGTCCCAATAGTTTGGGTTAATTTAAGCCAACCCCAGTGGTTATGGCTTGCTTTAATGGGTGTATTTGCTTGTTTAGGTCATTTACTGCTAATTTATTCATTAAGATATGCTGATGCATCTAAATTAGCTCCTTTTGGTTATTTTGAGATTATTACTAATATAATTTTAGGTTATTATTTCTTTAATGACTTTCCTGACATATGGACTTTTATAGGTTTATTTATAATTATCTCTTCAGGCATATATGTTTTTAAAAGAGATTTATAAATATAGCTAGTTTATTATTATACTACTAATTAATAATTTAGTTTAATATAATATTATAAACAATTGTTATTATTAAATATATTAAATAACTTAAAGTAAATATTATTATAAGAAAATATAAAAAGTTAAATTTAATTAGTAGAGCAGCTGTAATAACTAATAAAATAGATAATAATATAGATTATAAACAAATCACAAAATTAAGGCCATTAAAATAAAAAATAAGATCAATAAAAAACTATGTAAATCAACATTATTAGATCATAATTGATTTACTTAGGATTTAAGAGCATATTACATCTTTAAATGATATGTTTTATTAGTAAAAAAAAACTGATTTATCATATAAATTTACAAGCTCTGCAATAATTGAATATAGCGATTAATCGGCCATACATGTGCTTTTTTTTAGAATAATACAATATAGAGAACAACCAAAGGGGGAAAAAACAAAATAACATAGAAATAGGGGATAATATGCAAAAAATCGTTGGTATTATTAGATTCTAGAGCAAAAAACCCTCTTTTTTTAGTAGTTTTTTTTTAGTTTTTATTCCTCCGGGGGCTGAAAAACCACCTAATGATCCATCGGACCTTATTACTCTATGACAAGGCACTTTTGGTGAATAAGGATTCTTTCCACATGCATTAGCTACAGCTCTTGCTGATTTAGGTCTATTTATGCCAATTGCTACTTGTTTATAGGTTTTTACACTACCTTTTGGAATTTTCATTAAATACTTCCAAACTTTTAATTGAAATTTTGTTCCTTTAAGGATCATAATTTGAGAAAAAAACCCTGTTTCCTTGCACTTTTTAGGGTGCAAAGAACAGTAGTTTTGGCACGTCGTTGTATGCGCTACCGCCATGCCTATTACTCTACAATTTTAGCGCTACTCTGTAGAGTTTTCTGCCCTCTGATCTTGAATCTCTCGATTTTTCCCCAGATGGTCAGTTAAGAGTTGCCTCTTAATTCATTTTAGAAAATATCAGACAGAGAAGGATGTATCTATCACTTTATTGTTGAATTTATTAACTTTTTAACAGGTGTGAATATTGGTGAAAAGTTAAACTAAAACATTAAGAGGTAGAGTAATATAAAAATACTAACGAAAAAAATACCAAATATAAGCATTAATATACGATTTTTGGTCTGTTCTTTTAATTTTGGCCAATAATTCATTATTATGAATGTTCCGATTACTACTAAAAGGCCAATTATCAAATATTTTGGCATATATTATTTAATATTTGCTTCTATCTGAAACAATATCATACAATTTCTTGATTTTATCACTTGCTGATTTTGTTAATATTCCCGGTATTAAGGCATGAAATATAGCTTGAAATCCTCCTATTATCATTGATATTCCTATTTTACATGCAACAATTAAGTGTTTGATATATGTTTCATTTGTTTTTTTAAGATGATCTTTAGAATCTTTAATCATTATTTTAATTTAATATATTGACATTAATAATCACTTAATATATTACTAACGATAATTAATTGTTATCATTAGTAATAATATGAATGAGCTAACTACGGATCTAAAATCCCTTCATGAGGCAACTTTAAATAACCTCAAAAGCTCTAAAGCAAATAACACTTTAAGAGCTTATAAATCAGACTTTAAAGATTTTGGAGTTTTTTGTTCTAAGCATGGTTTGAATTCGTTACCATCGGAGCCTAAAATAGTTTCTTTATACCTAACTCATCTTTCTAAAAATTCAAAAATCAGCACTTTAAGAAGACGACTAGTGTCAATAAGCATGGTTCATAAACTTAAAGGGCATTATTTAGATACAAAACATCCAATTATTGTTGAAAATTTAATGGGAATAAGAAGAGTGAAAGGAAGCATTCAAATAGGAAAAAAACCTATATTAATCAATCATTTAAAATCAATAATTAATGTTATAAATGAACAAAAATATGAAGAATCTAAAAAACTTAGAGATAAATCAATAATTTTAATCGGATTTGGGGGCGGTTTTAGAAGAACAGAACTTATTTCAATTGATCATGAGGATTTAGAATTTGTTCACGAAGGACTAAAAATAACTATTAAAAGATCTAAAACAGATCAATTTGGCGAGGGAATGATTAAAGGACTGCCCTACTTTACAAATGAAATTTATTGTCCAGTAGTTAATTTAAAAAAATGGTTAGAAGTTTCTAAAATCAAATCAGGACCTATTTTTAGAAGATTTTCCAAAGGCTCATCATTAACAGATAAAAGATTAACAGATCAATCTGTAGTTTTGTTAATGAAAGAATATTTAAATTTAGCTGGAATTGAAAATAAAGATTTTGCAGGTCATAGTTTAAGATCAGGTTTTGCAACAGTAGCAGCCGAGTCAGGTGCTGATGAACGAAGTATAATGGCTACGACAGGTCACAAAACAACACAAATGGTTAGAAGATATATTAAAGAAGCAAATATATTTAAAAATAATGCATTAAATAAAATTAAAATCTAAATTTTAGATAAAAAGTCTCTAGCTACATTTGACCATAATCTTTTACCACGCATATTTATCAAGTTGCTTCTTATATTTTGCCAAATTTTATTATTTTTATAAAGTTGAATAGTATAGTCGCAAAATTCATTATTATTTTTAGCTATAAAACCAGTTTTTTCATGAATAATTCTTTCGGAAAGACAACCAATGCCCAAAGTAACAATAGGGACGCACAGTTCTCTCGCCTCCTCAGCTGCCAAACAAAATAACTCTGCTTTATGTCCAGGAATTAAAAATATTCTAGATTTTTTAATATCTTCAATCATTAATTCACGAGTATCTGTTTTTCTAAGATAAATATTTTTTGTAAGATCAATTTTATTTAGAGGTGGAGTAATTAATAATTTTCCTTCATTATATTTTGGATGAATAAGTTTATTCCATATATCAATTAATAAATCCAAATTACGATCAGGTCTTGAAGTAAAAACAGAAAGATTATTATCAATATTATTACTTAAAATAGTATTAATAAATAACTTATCTACACCGTAATCAACTCTAATATGACCAAAGAGACTAGTAATTTTGGAAGTATTTTTTTTATGATAATTGCCTAAAAAAACTACTTTTGGTTTATGTTTTAAGTAACTTAAGAATTGTTTTTTTCTGATAAATTTTTCAATTGTTTGTAAACTATGTGAAAAAAGTATTTTTTTACTTGAATTAATTTTATCAAACAGTCTAGTATCACCATTAGATATAGCTATATCAAAAGTTTCATTTTGGTTATAAGAATTAATATTTTTCCATTCTACTCCATTTAAAATTTCATTTTTATAGCAATTGTTAATAACCAGTATATCATGACCTAAAATGGATAGTTCATTTGTTAAGTTAATTAAAATAGTTTCGGCCCCTCTTAATTTATAAGAATTTATATCATTTGAATTGTATTCAAAATTAGTCTTATCTAAAAAGCATATTTTCATTTTTTTTGTTGATATTTGATAAAAAATTAATTCATTCTATCCATTTGTAATTCTATATAAAAAATAATGTACTAAATAAAATTAGGTTTTAAAATATTAACTATTTTTAAATAGTAATATTTAAGCTTACAAATAAAAAAATTAAAAATATAGGAAATATTAGTTCTAGGATTCTCTAATTCACCTATAAATTTTTTATCTGAATTTAAATAGTATTTTTTAAAAAATTTAATACTAATACCCCATTTTAATAAAAAAATTTTATGACCATCGTTCCATACTTTACTTCTAAGAGTTAATGAAGAAAAATGATAAACTCTGCAATTACCCAATCCTTTATGAAGTCTAACTCCTATTTTCCATAATTTCATATTAAAATCTGGATCAGAACCAAGCCCATAAGTATATTCCTCACTAAAACCATTAACTTTATTCCATGTTTTTAAAGGAATTAAAGAAGGAGACCAAGTGCTACCTTGAAAATCTTCAAATTCAATTGAATTATAATTTTTAAGAAGTTTTTGTTCATTAAAATCTTCAATTTTTTTTCCACAATCCATATAAATAAATGAATTGAAAGGTTGTATCATTGTGCCAGATAGAAAAAAATCTTTATCTTTATTATGTTTTTTAATTTCTTTATCAAAAGCAATATCCCAACCAGGACAAAAATACATATCATCATGAGCATAAATTAAATAATCAGACTTGACCAATTTAGCAGCTTGATTAACAGCTTTACATAAACCTACATTCTCTTTAGAGAAACAATATTTAAATTTATTATCTTTTACAAAATCAAGAGTGCCATCGCTCCCATCATTTACAAAAATTATTATTTCATGATTAAATTTTGAGTTTTTTTTAATACTTTTTAAGCAAAGTTTTAAATATTTAAGATTATTAAAAGTGGGTATTATTATTGAAAACATTATTCATTATGCCAAAAATATTTTTTATTATTTTTTAAATCCAATGTTTTTGTAATAATAAAATCAGCTACAATTTCTGAATTAAAATACTTAAAATACTTTTTATGACCATTTTTTCCAATTGTTTTTCTCAATCTTTCATCTCTGCTTAATTTATTAATTTTTTCTGACAAATCAGAAACATTTTTATAAAACACCATTTCTTTAGATGTAAAAAAGTCAGAATAGCATGTTTTTTCATCAATTAATGTTACCAATCCATTTCCAGCAATTTGAGCTATCCGATCGCTGCTATAATATTTTATTGGTTCACCTCTACTTAAATTTAGTCCCATTTTACAATTAGATATAGATCTAAAAAATTGTTCAGCCCAAATTGGTTGAATCTTATCCATACCAAAAATATCGTATTTTATATTTTTGTTTTGTGATACAAGTTTATTGATAAAAATTTCTCTATCATCATAAGTTCTAGATTTTAAAATTCCTCTATGAACACCATGACTTAAAGCAAAAAAAACATCATTCTGACATGTGTTTTTATAATTAGTCAATGTTTCGAAAGATTTATCGACTGGGTTAGGAATATAATAGTTTCTAGTTTTTGTATTAAGGAAATTAATTGCTTTAGGGTATGTAGTAATAAAATTAGCATCTAGAAGATCCGCCTTATCTAAAATACGACTTTTATTTTTCTGATAATCTGGGCCATTCTTATTTAGCGGATCTAAAAACCATTGAGCTAACTTTACATTTGGATAATCGTTTTTAATTTCTTCCAAAGTATCCCTCTTTATCAAATCTGCATGTCCCAAAACCACTAAATCAGGTTTATAATTTTTACAAGTTTTGAGTAGTTTATCATTTAAAGTTTTAGCACCATAAATATCCTTGTATGATTTGTAGTATTTTTGTATATCTCTGTCACTAAATTCCAAAACACTATTACCAAGTCTTATAAATCCATTATTTATTCTTCTGCCTGTATTAAAAAAAAGTCTACCATTATGTCTTTCATTGAAATTAGTAACATGGAGAATTCTAATAGGAGGTAATTTTTTTTTATAATTAATTCTTTTAAATTGTATAAAATTTTCATCTCTTATCTTATCAATTAATGTAGAAATATATTTATGAGTTAAATAAAAATTTTTATTGGAATTTTTTTGTAAATTTATTCTATTAATTTTATTTCTAATTAGACTGTCAATTTTCTGGTATAAGACTTTATAAGACAACTTATTTAAAATTATTCCATCAGTAATTGTTTCAGGCAAACCACCTCTATTACTTATTATGACAGCACAACCGTTTGCTGCTGCTTCAAGGCTAGTTCTACCAAATGGCTCTTCCCATCTTGAACATGCTACCGCAATACTTGTTATTTTGAAAATTTTTATAACTTCGCTATGTTTTATAAAACCCATTTTTTTTAATCTTGGATGATTAAATTCAATCTTGTTTCTTGGCTCATCCCCAATAACAATACTTGACCAAGTTTTATATTTATCTAAAATTTTAATTACTGCATTACCAAAAATGTCATATCCTTTTGACTCATTTAATTTTCCTGCAAAGGTTATAATATTTTTTTTATCTTTTATTGAAATTTTATTTTTTTTAGCCGATTGGTTAATTACAATTAGTTTTTCAAAATTTATAATTGTATTATTAATTCCTTCAATGAAACGTTTTTTTGACCAGTTACTATTAAAAATAATTTTTTTACAGTTATTCAACAAAAATATTCTTTCTGATATTGTTTTAGATCCACTCATTGACAAAGGATCGTTGTGAAAAAATAGAATATAATTTCTATCTTTTATTTTTTTTATTAAATATTTTAGATAAATAGGTCTATTGTGTAATTCTATTAAATTTGATTTTCTTTTTTTTTCTATCTTTATAAATTCATTTACATATTCTTTGTTTTGACTACCAAATAAAATCTTTTTTAAATTTATATTCTTATATTTTTGTTTAAATTTTTTTTTAAAACTTGTATTACCAAAAACTATCGTAAATTTCTTATATTTACTTAATTTAATGGTATCATTTATAAATAAAGATACAGCCCCAGGGTAAGTAGGAGAAAAGTTTTCTTTATATGGTAGTAAAATTGAAATTTTCATTAAATCTTCTTTTTATTTTATTTCTTAAATAATAATTTTTTTTTAATTTATATTCTTCTTTTAATGCTTTTGTTTTCGAATAGTAATTTTTGAAATAGATTAATTTCCATTTTCTTCCTCTTGTAAACTTTGCACCCTTTGAATCATTATGATTCTTCAATCTTTTTTCAACATTATTTGTATATCCAACGTAAGAAATTGTCTTTTTTTTGTTTTTCGAAACTATTAAGTAAACAAAATACATAAATTTGGCGGTCCCTAGGGGAATCGAACCCCTCTTTCATGGATGAAAACCATGTGTCCTAACCGATAGACGAAGGGACCAAGGCAAGATCTTTTATTGTAATTATTATAGTTTTTCAAGTAATTGGTATCTCTTTTTTTACTATACTAATAGTTTTTTTGTAAGTTAATAATGTTTCTGCAATATATTTACCATTATCAATTTTTATACCATTAACAAGATCGCCAGATGTTATACCTGTTGCACAAAATAATGAATCACCTCTAATAATTTCACTTAATTCATATTTCTTATTCAAATCTTTAATACCCATTTTCTTAGCTCTAACTATATCGTTATCAGTTTTAAACAAAAATCTTCCTTGAAATTTACATCCAAAAGCATCTAATGCAGAAGCAGCCAAAACACCTTCTGGACCACCACCTATACCAAGAAAAATATCAACTTTATATTTATCGTTAGTGACTAATAACGCACCGGATACATCGCCATCATTAATTAATTTTAAATTTACATTTAAACTGCTTAATTTATCAATTATTTCTTTATGTCTAGGCCTATTAAGCAAACATGCGGTTATTTCACAAATTTTTTTGTTTTGAGATTCTGCAATATTTTTAATATTTTTTTCTATAGAAAAATCTAGATCTGTTGCATCAAAAGGAACATTTTTTCTAACTGCAATTTTGTCCATGTATGTTTCTGGAGCATTAAATAAATTTCCTTTTGATGAAATGGACATAACAGATAGAGCATCAGGTAAATTTTTTGCTACAAAGTTTGTTCCTTCAACTGGATCAACCGCTATATCTACCAAAGGTCCTTTACCAGTACCCAATTTTTCACCAATATAAAGCATTGGCGCTTCATCTAACTCACCCTCTCCTATTACAACTTCACCATCTATATCCAAATTGTTTAAATTTTCCCTCATAGAGTCAGTTGCAGATTTATCTGCTAAAATTTTATCATCTTTACCTATATGTTTATAACAAGATGCAGCTGCTTTTGATGTAACGTTAACAAAATCGTTGATTAATTGTTTATTTAGATTCACTATTATTAACTATAGTAGCATCATTTGTTGTAGAATGAAGTTTAGTTTCAAATTCTCTTAATCTTTTCCAAACAGATATAAGTTCTACAATTGTTGACCAACTTTTAACTAAATATTGTAATGAACCCTCAACTCTTCCAAAAGCTCTTGTTATTTGTTGAACAAATCCAAGTGTAATTGCACCAGTAACAATGGTTGGAGCTAAAGCCAAATAAGGAACTATCACCATTCCTTGGAAATAACTCCATTTAACTGTATTAAAATACAAATAATGAAAATAAGATCTATAATGTATACCTCTAACTCTATTATATAATTGACCAATAGTTGGAGGGGCTGCCCTAATAGGATCATCTTCTCCATGAACTAATTCTTTTCTATAACCAGCTTCTTCTTTTTGAATATCATATTCTATACCTGGTAATTTTATTCCTACAGCAGCTAATAATATAGTTCCCCCCAGAGCCGAAATTATAGCAACCCATACTAATGCATGATCAACTTGACCAATCCAGGGTAATACATCTATTTGCTTAGATAAACCCCAAAGTATAGGTGTGAAAGCAATTAGAGTCATTATACTATCCAACAAACCAGTTCCAAGTCCTTCCATTATTCTAGCAAATTTTAATGTATCTTCTTGAACTCTCTGAGAAGCTCCTTCAGTAAGTCTAGCTTTTAGCCATTGCTCATGGTAATAATCTGCCATAGCTGTTCTCCAACGAAAAACCCAATGACTTGTAAAAAATCCGGTAAAGACAGCAATCAATATCCACAAAGCTGCAATTTTAGCAAAAGTAAATAGGTAACCAATAAATTCTTTTTCACTTACTGAATTTGGTGTTGTTAAAGCTTTTTGTAAAGTATCATAAAATTCACCAAACCATTCGTTTATTCTTACATCAAGCTGAACTTGGTACCAGGTAGAAATTAATATAAAAACCGAACCAAAAATACTCCACAAAAACCATTTTCTATTAGTAAAAAATTTAAACATTTTATTATTTATTTAGTAAAATTATCTGCATAAGATTTTTTATTTATTTTTTTTATATTAGATTTAATAAGTTCATAATTAATTTTGTTTTTTTTAGCATAGTCTATAGCCAATTCTTTATTATTAAACTCTAGTTTTATTTCACTATAAGTATCAGTTGAGCTTTCCCAACCCATTAATGGATTAATACCTGGTTTTTCTGTGATAAATTCAATAATCCATTTATTGTATTTTCTAGTACCAGACTGCATTGGTGTTTTTGAAGGTTTATAAATAATTGCTTTTTTCATAATAATGGTCGGGGCGGCAGGATTTGAACCTGCGACCCTCTGGTCCCAAACCAGATGCGCTACCAGGCTGCGCTACGCCCCGAATGATGTACTAATACAGCAGATAAATTGAAATTCAAAGTATATTAATGAGGATTTTTAAGAAAAATTTAATAAATTAATATATAAGTAACTATATGATAGTTGGTTGTCCAAATTGTAATAAAAAATTTAATATAGATGAAAAACTTATTCCTGAAAAAGGTAGATTATTACAATGTAGTATATGTAATCATAAATGGCATTATACAATATCAAATAAAGAAAACGAAATATTAGAAAAAGTTGAACTTTCTATAAAAAATAAAAATATATCAAATAAGAGAGAAAAAAAAATTCCTATTAATCATTCTATAATACAAAAAAAAAATAACAATCAAAAAATAAATAAAAATATATCTTTAGAAAATATACTTAATAATTTAATAATAATATTTATTACTTTTATTGCATTAATTTTAATTTTAGATACTTTCAAAAGTAATATTTCTGATTATTTACCAATATTAATTCCATTGTTAGATAATTTATACTTGACCTTTTTTGATTTAAATTCTTTTGTAAAAGATTTATTTAATTAAAATGATACAGAATGTAACAAAACCTTTTAAATGGTTTTTTAAACTTGAAGCAGCAAGTGGATTAGTTTTACTGTTTAGTGCAATTATTGCTCTAGTTATTAGTAATTCAGATCTATCAAATTTATACTTTAATACTTTAGAAAAATTTATATTTATTGGAATCAATAATATTGGTTTAAAATTAAGTATAATTCATTGGATCAATGATGCCTTAATGGCAATATTTTTTTTCTTTGTAACTTTAGAGATAAAAAGAGAATTTTTACAAGGTGAATTATCTAATATTAAACAGGCAATGTTACCTATAATTGCTGCTGTTGGCGGAATGATTGTGCCAGCATTAATTTATATTTTTATTAATTTAGGAGATGTTGAAACATTAAATGGATGGGCTATACCCTCTGCTACTGATATAGCTTTTTCATTAGGAGTTCTTTCTTTATTAGGAAAAAAAGTACCACTATCATTAAAAGTTTTTTTAACTGCTTTAGCTATAATAGATGATCTTGGTGCCATTGTTATAATTGCTTTATTTTACTCTGGAGATCTTAGTATAAAATATTTATCTTTAATGCTATTAGCGTTCTTAATTTTAATAGCAATTAATAAATTTAATATAAAAAAATTTCTACCTTATTTAATAGTTGGGATTTTTCTTTGGGACTTTACACATAATTCTGGTATACATGCAACCATTGCAGGTGTTTTATTGGCAATAACAATTCCTCACAGAAAAAATGAAAAAGATTTTTCTTTATTAATTAAGATTGAGCACGCCATTAGTCCATATGTTGCTTTTTGTATTATGCCATTATTTGCATTTGCTAATGCCGGAGTTTCTTTGGAAGGATTAACTTTTTCTTCATTGTTAGATAAAGTTCCATTAGGCATAGTTTTAGGATTATTTGTTGGTAAACAGCTAGGCGTTTTTATTTTTTCATATATTTCTATTAAACTTAAAGTGGCACAAATGCCAAATAATTCTAATTGGTTAAATTTATATGGAGTAGGAATTTTAACTGGTATTGGATTTACTATGAGTTTATTTGTTGGAAATTTAGCATTTGTTGACAATATGCAGTATATGGATGGAGTTAAGATAGGAGTATTAACTGGATCATTGTTATCCACTTTATTTGGATACTTTTTAATACTATTTACATCTAACAAATAATTAACTCTATGAACAAATTGTTATTAATTTTTATAGCTATAATCATGATATTTTTTAAAAATTCTCTATCAGCAAATTATGAAAAGATATTTTTTGACTTTAAAATTGATAGTATAACCGGAGAAATTATCGATTTTAAAGATTTTAAAGGAAAGGTAGTACTTATAGTCAATACGGCTAGCCATTGTGGTTTTACAAAACAATATAAAGATCTCCAAGAATTATGGGACAGATATAAATCAAAAGGACTAATTGTTTTAGCAATACCTTCAAATTCATTTAATCAAGAAAAAAATAATAATGATGAAGTAAAAAAATTCTGTGATGTTAATTTTAATATAAGTTTCCCCATAACTACAATAACTGATGTTAAGGGAAATAATGCCCATGAGATATTTAAATGGGCTAATGATAATTATGGTAAATCAGCTGTACCCAAGTGGAATTTTCATAAAATTTTGATTAATAAAGATGGAAAAATTGAAGAAACATTTTCATCCTTTAAAAATCCATTGTCAAAGAAATTAATTAAAAAAATAGAGCAAATTTTATAATTTTATTGTTAGACCATCATGCGCTGGAATAATATTTTTTGGTAAAGCTTTTTTTAGTTCATTGTAATCTAATACAGTTGATAAATTTGATAAAATAGCATGTTTTGGATTAAATTTTTTAATAAAAAATAATGATTTTTTTAAATTAAAATGTGATGGATGATCATTATACCAAAGACAGTCTATAATTAAATATTTCAAATTTTTAAAATGCAAAAAATCTTTTTTATAAATATCACTCACATCAGTAATGTAAGCTAATTTTTTATCAATTATAAAGCAATTTGATTTAACTTTACCATGCTCAACTTGAACAGTTTTAATTTTAATTTTTTTATTTTTATGATTTACGGTTAGATTTTTATTAAGTTTATTAAGTTTTAATGTAGCGGGATATTCATTTGAATATTTTTTAAAACAGAAAGAAAAACTTTTTTTTAAAGTTTCAGAAGTTTTTGTATCCGCGTATATATTAATTTGTTTTTTAGTATTTAAAAAAAATGACCTTAAATCATTTATACCATGTGTTTGATCTGCATGCATATGAGAGTAGTATACTTTGTTAATTTTTTTTATTTTATGACGTAATAATTGCTGACGTAAATCAGGCGATGTATCAATTAAAATATTTTCATTAGATGTCTTAATTAATGCAGAACATCTTGTTCTATAATTTTTCTTATTATTAGGGTTACAGTTACCAAAAAAACCATCTGGTCTAGGCACACCCATAGAACTTCCACAGCCTAATAGGATAAATTTAATCGACATATTTAGGAAAACAAATTATTAAAATTGTTACTTGTAATTTGTTCTAACTCATTAAAATCTATTGACTTTAAATCAGAAAGCTTTTCCAAAGTATACTTTATAAATGATGGTTCATTTTTTTTACCTCTCATCGGTATAGGGGCTAAGAATGGACTGTCTGTTTCTATTAGAATTTTATTTTTATCAATAAATTTAAATGTTTCTTGAAGATCTAAACTGTTTTTAAAAGTTATTATCCCACTTGCTGAAAAATAAGCATTTAGATTCATCATTTTTTTTGCAAATTCTTTTGATCCAGTGAAACAATGCATTAGAATTTTTATATTTCTACTTTTGTAATCATTTAAAATATCAAAAGTTTCCTTTTCAGCATTTCTTGAATGAACTATTAAAGGGTATTTTAAAGTTATTGATGCTTCTATATGTTTAATAAAACTTTCAATTTGATCATTTTTTTTGCTATTATCATAATAGAAATCTAGACCAGTCTCACCTACTCCTATAATCTTTTTATATTTTATAGCATTATCAATCAAATAGTTAGAATTAATTTTGTCTTTACTTGACTCGTGTGGATGTATGCCTATTGTTCCATATATAATTTTATCAACTTCAATAATCTTTTTAATATTATCAAAACTTTTTTTACTAGTTGAAATTGTTAAAATTTTTTTTAATCCTATTTTTTTAGATCTATTAATAACTTCATTAATATTTGAAAATAATGGTTCATGATCTAAATGACAATGTGAATCAATCATTTTTCTATTTTTTTAAATAAAATATCTAATTTATTAATTTTGAATCCTTCAATTAAAAATTCATTTATCTTTAATGAAGAAAAATCAATTTTATTTTCTTTAATATTAAAAATGTTTAATACTTTAAGAGTTGTTTGAGGCATTACTGGATACAAAAGAATTGTAATTTTTCTAATTAATTCAATTGCTGTATAAACAATAGTAGAAAGTCTTAATTTGTCTTCCTTTCTTTTCCAAGGCTCTTGATCATTAAAATATTTATTTGATGCAAAAAGACGATCCACTATAAAACTCATGTATTGATTTATATCTTGATTATCAATAAAAGATCTTATTTTATCTAAGTCTGAAATTGAATTAAGAATAATTAAATCATCATTATTAAATTCATGTTTTGGTATAATAGATGAACAATTTTTTTCTGCAAAGGACAAAACTCTTTGACACAAATTACCATAGTTATTTGCAAGATCACTATTGATACAATTTTCTAGTTTTTCTTCTGAGATATTTCCATCATTTCCAAATGATACCTCTTTCAAAAGATAGTATCTTAGACAGTCCAAACCATAAATATTAATAATTTCTAAAGGATCTAATATATTTCCTTTAGATTTAGACATTTTTTCATCACCAGAAAGTATCCATCCATGACCATAAACTCTCTTTGGTGGTTCTATGTTAGCAGCCAATAAAAATGCAGGCCAATATATTGCATGAAATCTTAATATATCTTTACCAATTATATGTAAATCAGCAGGCCAAAAACTTTTGTATAGATCATTGTTTTTATTGGGGTATTTTAATGAGCTTAAATAATTAGTTAGAGCATCTAACCATACGTAAACTACGTGTTTATCATCACTTGGCACTTTAATTCCCCATGAAAATGTTTTTCTACTGACTGACAGGTCCTTTAACCCGCTTTTTACAAAACTAATAACTTCATTTCTTCTACTTTCTGGAAGTATAAATTTTTTATTTTTATCGTAAAATTTTAATAGCGGCTTTTCCCATTCAGATAATTTAAAAAAAAAAGATTCTTCCTCTACCCATTCAACAAAAGATCCTGATGTTTTAGAAATTTTTGCACCATTTTTTTCTTCTACTTCATCTTCATTGTAAAAAGCTTCATCTGAAACCGAATACCATCCAGAGTATTTGGAAAGATAAATTTGTTTATTTTTCTCTAGAATATTCCAGAGATTTTGAACAGATTTTTTGTGTCTGAGTTCTGTTGTTCTTATAAAATCAGTATTAGAAAGATTTAATGTTTTAGTTAGATCTTCAAAAATTTTACTAATTTCATCACAAAATAATTTTGGGCTTTTATTATTTTTTTCTGCTGCTCTTTGAATTTTTAATCCATGTTCATCAGTTCCTGTTAAAAAATATACTTTATGTCCATCAATTTTTTTGAATCGAGCAAAAAAATCAGCAATAATGCTTGAATATGCATGTCCCATATGTGGTTTAGCAGATGGATAATAGATGGGTGTTGTAATATAATAATTTTTACTCATTTAATAATTTATCCTTAAATTCAATAAAAAATAATTCCATATCTAAATTATATTTATTAATTTCTCTTAACTTATTGTAAAAATGTTTCTTTAATCTAAATGTTAAATTTTTAGTAACAATAATTTTTTTGTAAAAAAATAATTCAATAAAAAAATTGATATTTTCATTAATAAATTTATTTTTTGAATAATCTTTATTTTTAATTATTAAACTAATTAAATCTTCAATTTTTATATTTGTACAATCTAGAGAATTTTCATTTAAATAATTAATTAAAGAAATTGTAAAGGATGGATTATTATAATAGTTGACAAGATCATTAGACAATGAATCGTATATATTTTTAGAAAAATAGTTATTTATAATTAATTTATGACTAGATTTATCTAAAAAAATTTTAAATTCTATACAACGAGATTTAAGAGTGTCTTGAATTAAAGATCCATTATTATGTATTAAAATATAAATTACATTATTGTTAGGTTGTTCTATAGATTTAAGAAGAGCATTTGTAGAATTTATATTTAAATCATTGACGTTATCAATAATTATAAACTTATTTTTATTATTAAAAGATGAATTATTTTGAAATTTAATCATTTCTCTTATCTGTAATATTTCTATATATTTTTTGTCATTATTTTTACTCATTAAAAATATGTTTGGATGCGTGCCATTTTTAAATAATATATATGAATTATTTTGACTATTTACTTCAAAGTTTTTTAAATTGTATTTAAATGCCTCATCTTGTGAAAGAATAAAATTAACATAATGACTAGCTAATAAAAATTTACCTATTCCTTTTTTCCCACTTAGTAAAATTTTATTTGGTATTTTTTTTTTAAAATAAAGTTCAGTTAAATGATTAAATAAATGATCGTGGCCGATAAGTTTACTAATACTTTCCATTTATTAAATTATTTTTTTTAATTTTTGTAATATTATTTGATGGTTTTTCTCAATATTATTTATATTGGTATCTATAATTAAATAATTTTTTTTTTTATTAGCTAATTTTAAAAAACCTTTTTGAACTTTATTGTAAAATGTAAAATTAAATTTATCATATCTATTTAGTTTAATCCTTTTATTTAATCTGTTCTTCATGTTTTTTTTATTAACAATATTTAAAAAAGTAAATGTTGGTTTAAAATTATTAAGTATGAACTCGTTTAATATTTTAATTAAATTTAAATTTATACCCATTCCGTAATGTTGATAAGCTATAGTTGAATCGGTAAATCTATCAATCAATATAATTTTTTTTCCATAGTGTTTTTTTAATAATTTCTCTACATTTTCCGATCTTGAAGCCATTATTAACATCAAATCAGTTTTGATGTTAAATTTTGATTTCTTATTTAACATAAGTTTTCTGAATAGTTCGGAATAAATAGTTCCTCCAGGTTCCCTAATTTTTACAAAACTACGATTTTTTTTATTTAAATATTATGAGACTTTATTAATGTAAGTTGATTTACCCGAAGCCTCTATTCCTTCAAATACAATAACTGGATATTTAGACATCGCCCCATATTAAATAATTTATTGAGCTAATTAATCTTGAAAAAATATTTTGTCTTTTAACATTATCTGAAGAAAACAAATCGTAAGTTCCAATATTTTCATCTTTATAATAAATATTAAGTTTAGCAATTATTTCATTTTTAGTTATAGGAGCGGCTAAAGGTCCATCGTATTCTATCTTTACTTTCAAATATTTTTTTTTTGCTTTTGGTATTGTTTTATATATGTCGGTTTTAGTATATGCATTTATATTTTTTTGTTTACCTTGCCAAACATCTATAGATGTAAATTTTTTGTTTTTTTCAGCAATTTTAATAGTTTCAAATTTAGTTAAACCCCAAGTTAACAATTTTAATGATTCTTTAGACCTTTGATTTTTACTTTTAAAACCGCTTCCAACTGCAATTAATCTTCTTTCTTTTCTTTTAATAGAAGATGCCAATGAATATTTTTCATAGGCAAGGTATCCAGTTTTAATGCCATCTGCACCTATATTTTTATATAAAAGTGGATTTCTATTACCTTGTTTTATGGGCTCTCCTCCGGTTCTATCCCAAGTGAATTCTTTTTCTTTAAAGTATTTATAATATTCAGGAAAAGTTTTAATTAAATAATTTGACATAATGAGAATGTCTCTCACTGTTGAAATATTATCTGGCGAATTTATTCCTGAAGAATTCGAGAAATTTGTATTTGTCATTCCTATTTCAGCGGCTTTTTCATTCATTAAAATTGTAAATTCTTCTTCTGATCCAGCAATACCTTCTGCTAAAGCAACACAAGAATCATTACCTGATGATACAATGATACCTCTAAGTAAATTTTCAACAGAAATTTCATCACCAATCATGATGAACATTGATGAATATCCAGATTCAGAAAGCCTCCATGCATTTTCAGAAACAATAAATTTATCATCTAGATCTATTTCATTTCTTTTTAATAAATCAAATGCAATAATTGATGTCATAATTTTTGTCATAGATGCTGGAAAAATTTTACGATCTGCGTCTTTTTCATATAATATTTTTCCTGATAAAAAATCTTGAAGTATTGCTGTTCTTGCGTTTATATTAAATTTTGCTTGTACATTGGTAAAATTTATTAAGAAAAATAATGAATATATATATATTAATATTTTTTTCATAATTTTATAATTTCTATATTTTCAAAATTTAATTTAATAATATTTCTATATTCTCTTTGCATAGAATCCAAATCATTAAATGGACCTATATATACTCTATAGCTGTTTTTTGACATTTTTTTAATTTTGACGTAGTTCATATTATACTCATTTAAAAGTCTATTTTTTAAAATATTAGCAGAGTCCTCAAAATATAGATCTGCAATTTTTATTATATATTTAAAGACATTGATATTTTTTGATTTATTTAAAATTAATTTATCCTCATTTTTATTACTAGAAATATTTTTAATTTCAATTCCTTTTACTGGAACTTTATTGGCAACATTTTTTTCTTCATCAAAAGTTTTAGCCTTACTTATAATAAATGAATTTTTTTGATTTAATGTTTTTATTTCTATGTAAGGTTCATTTAAATCAATTTCAAGATTTAATGCTATACGTTTAGATATTACAGAATTGTAAAAAAAAGGATAATTAGAATTTCCACCAACTTTTGCTAATAGATATTTACCATTAATTAAATTAGTTATTTTGACAGGTGTATCTTGATCTAAAAAATTATTAAAAATTAAAAGTGACCTATCATCAAGTTTTTTATTTATAATTTTTTTATGAAATAATTTTTCATCATAGACAAGTGTAAATCCCTTATTAGAATAATTAACAAATTTTCTTGAAAGATTATTTTTTTTTGATTGATCTGCACAAGATATTGCAAAAATATAAATTAAGATAAAAATAATCCTATAAATCATTTTTAAATTTATCTTTCAATGTACAAACCGCTAATGCAAACCTTAAAGATCTATTCCATTTTAAAATTAATTTATAATTATCAAATATAATAAAAGCCGGAGATAATTTATCTGGATTTTCAACTATTTCTGCATCAGGTGTAATTATAGCGGCATTTAAATCATTATAACTATTTAAAAAATTAGAATCATTAATATATTTTTTTAAATAACCAACTTTTTTATTACTATGAATTTTTTTTGCAGAAATATTAAGGTATTTTTCAGGTATATTTTTTTTAAGTGTAACTTTATAAAAACATGGATAAGAATTATTCCAACCTAATTCACTCAAATAATTTGCTGCAGAGGCAAAAGAGTCATCTGTTCCCTTGAGATTAATCATTTTATTATTATCATAGTCAATTGCATAATTTTTTATAGTTGAAGGCATAAATTGAAAATTCCCAAAAGCACCTGCCCATGAGCCATATAAAGTACTTGGGTCTATTACATTATTATCTATTAATTTTAATAGAGTAATTAATTCAGAAGTAAAAAAATCACTTCTTCTTTTATCAAAACTTAATGTCGCTAATGAAGAAATTATATCCATTTTTCCTAAATAATTTCCAAAATTAGTTTCTATGCCCATTAAGGATAATAGTAAGTTTTTATCAACATTATAATGTTTTGATATTAAATTTATTTTATCTATGTTTTCTTTATAAATTTTATTTCCAATCTTTATTTTTTTTGTTGAAGTTCTTTTAGATATATAAGTTTTTGTATCCTCATAAAATTCAGGTTGATATCTGTCATATTTAATTACATTAGGTAAAAATTTACTTTTGTCTATTAACTTATTTAAAGTTGTTAATTTAATACCTTGCTTTAATGCAAAAATTTTAAAGTTAATTTTCCATTCTTCAAACTCTTCATTGGCATGAGCAGAGTTCAAATTAAATAAAATCAGGAAGAAGATTGTAATCAAATTAATTTTTTTCATATAAGTCTTTTAAATAAATAAATACAGCAATCCAAATTAAAAGGAAACTTAGTAACTTTTCATAATTCATAGGTTCATTAAATAGAAAATACCCCAATAAAAATTGTAAACTAGGTGTAATATAAAAAATCATTCCAGCAGGACCTAGTCCAGATAATTCAACTCCTCGAACATATAAAAATAATGGAATCACTGTCATTGGTCCTGCTAACATCAAAATTAACATTAATGCAGGATTTGATATATCAAAATCATTAAAATTATTTTGTGTAATTATATAAAAAGCTACAATAACAAAAGGAAAGATGAATAAACTTTCAATTAATAAACCAATATCTGTATCTACATTAATTTTTTTTCTTATCAAATTATAAACACTCCAAAGTACAGCCACCAATAAACCAATCCACGGTATTGTTTTAAAATCGACAAAAAGTAAATATAAAATAGAAATTATAACAATGTATATTGATATTTTTCCTTTATTAGTAATTTTTTCTTTAAAAAAAAAATACCCTAAAAAAATACTAATAATAGGCATTATGAAATATCCGTAACTAGCATCAATCACACGATTTGTTGAAATGGCGTAAATCCATACAGCCCAATTTGAAAAAATAAGCAATCCAGAAATTAAAAGTACAAATAATTTATATTTATCTTTAATTAAATTAAAAAATATTTTCCATTTTGCAAAAAAAAAAGTAGTAAATAATAAAGTTATAGTTGTCCAAAAACTTCTATGAATTACAACTTCAATATGTCCAGCAAAAGATATATATTTAAAATATATTACTCCAAAAAAACCCCACCAAAATGAACCTAGTGCAGTTAAAAATATTCCTTTATTAAAATTTTTATTATTCATAGAGATAAAAAATTAACTATTACATAATTCTTTAAAAAAAAAGTCTGTTTTTTAGTTGAATTCTTTTATTATACTTATAAAAACTAGCGAATGGAGAGATGGCTGAGCGGTTGAAAGCACCGGTCTTGAAAACCGGCAAAGGGGCAACTCTTTCCTGGGTTCGAATCCCAGTCTCTCCGCCACTATTTTTTTTTAAATTTAATCAATAAATTTATAATTTTTTCATTTATATCAAATTTTAAAAAACCTTTAGAAATTTCAATTATCTGTTCATCATTTAAATTTATCAATTTATTTAAATGTTCTAGCTCATTAAAATTTAAATCATTGATAATATTATCTACAAAAGAGCTCACATAAAGATCCATTTCTTTAGTTCCTCTATATTGAGAACGATATTTAATTTTATTTATTAAATTTTGTTTATTTAAATTCATTAAATATACAATTATATATATTTTATGCAGGATTATGAATATTTATTATCGTCATTAGAAAAAGTTAAAGGAATAGGCAGTAAAACTATACAATTATTTTTTAAAAAAAAGATTAAAACTATATTTGATTTATTGTGGCATCTTCCTATTTCAAAAATAGAAACTTCAAAAACAACTGATATTAAAAATCTTCAAATAGGCAAAGACCAATCTATAAAAATTATTCCAATAAAATATAATTTTCCAAGAATTAGAAATTTACCTAACAGAGTTAATTGTTTATCTTCAAATGAAAAAATTGATTGTGTATTTTTTAATAGTTATGAGGGTTATATTAAAAAGATTTTACCAATTAATAAAGAAGTTATTGTTTATGGAAAGATAGGTTTTTACAAAGAAAAATATCAAATTACAAATCCAAAAATTGTATCAGAAAGTGAAGACGGTAATATAAAAGATTTAAAAAACTATAGTTTAACAGAAGGTTTAACAATAACAAAATATAATAAAATTATTGAAGAAGTTTTAAAAAATATACCAAATTTAAAGGAATGGCATAGTAAAAACTTAATAGAAAAATTTGACAATGTTAGTTGGAAACAATCTATTGAAAAAATACATAATTTTGATTATGAAAAATTAAAAAATTCTAAATATTTGAGAAGACTTATTTTTGATGAAATTTTAGCTAACTTTTTAATATCTTCACAAATCAGATTAAAAATCAAAAAAATTAAAAAAAAAAAGAAAATATTTAATAAAAATATTAAGTTCAAATACCTTAAAAAACTAAAGTTTGAACTAACGAATGATCAAAAAAATGCAATTGCGGATATAGAAAATGATCTAAATTCAAAACAAAGAATGTTTAGATTGATACAAGGAGATGTTGGTTCAGGAAAAACTATAGTATCATTAATAGCGGCGTTAAGTAGTATAAAATCAGGTTACCAAGTTGCCTTAATGGTTCCAACAGAAATTTTAGCAAAACAACATTATAATTTTTCTTCAAATTTTTTTAGTTCTGATATTAAAATTGATTTACTTTCAAGTAAGACGGATTATTTAAATAAAAAAAAGATACTTAAAAATTTAGAAGACAATAAAATTAATTTAATTATAGGTACACATTCTTTATTTCAAAAAAAAATTAAATTTAAAAAATTGGGTTTGATCATAATTGATGAACAACATAAGTTCGGTGTAAATCAAAGAAAAGAATTATCTGATAAAGGTGGTAACGATTGCGATGTTTTAGTTATGTCTGCGACACCTATACCAAGAACAATGATGATGACTATTTATGGAGATATGGATGTTACGTTAATAAAGGAAAAACCAAAAAATAGAAAAGAAATTAAGACTTACAGCAAGCTTGATTCTAAAATCGAAGAAGTAATTAGTTTTGCGAAAAAGGAAATATTAAATGGAGGTCAAGTTTTTTGGGTATGTCCTCTTATTGAAAAATCAAAAAAGTTGGATCAACAATCAGCTGTAGAAAAAAATATATTTTTACAGAAATATTTTAACAAACGTGTTGGTTTAATTCATGGTTCGATGAAAAAAGAAGATAAAAATAATGTATTAAATGATTTTCTAAACAAAAAAATAGATGTACTTGTCTCAACAACTGTAATAGAAGTTGGAATTGATTTTCCAAAAGCTAATGTAATAGTAATAGAAAATGCTAACAAGTATGGTTTATCACAACTCCACCAACTTAGAGGTAGAGTAGGCAGAGGTGATAGGAAAAGTTTCTGTATTTTAATTTTTAAGTCTCATTTAAGTGAAAATGCTAAAAAAAGAATTAATATTTTAAAAAATTCAAATGACGGTTTTGAAATATCCGAGCATGATATGAAACTAAGAGGTTATGGAGATATACTTGGATTTAAACAGAGTGGAATTAAAAAATTTAAATTAGCTGATCCAATTTTAAACAAAGATTTATTTGATCTAGCAGAAAAAGAAATTAAAAAAATTGAAAAAAATAGCTCTAAACTAGGAGATTATTACAAGTTATTAAAATTATATGATAGAGTTTCAATAATTAATGATATTATTTAGTTGTTATTTCTGATGTTCCTGCTGATACTATAAACTTTGAAGCTTCTTCAAAAGACATATCTAAATAAATTATTTCATCTTTTGGAAACATTAATAAAAATCCACTTGTAGGATTTGGAGTTGTAGGCACAAAAACATTGACTAATTCAGAATTTGTTTTTTTAGATATTTCACCTTTATTATCTTTTGTTGCAAATCCTACTGCCCAGCTACCCTTTCGAGGATATTGTATTAAAACTACACTTTTTCTATTATTTGACTTGTTTGGGGCAAGACTTTCTGTCATTTGTCCTATTGCAGAATATATAGTTCTTAAAATTGGTATTCTCTTAAATAAATCATTTACAAATTTTAAAATTCTTTTTCCTATAAATGATAAAGATATTCCTCCAATAATTGTTATAAATATTACTGATAATAATATTTCTAATCCAGGTATAGCATAAGGTAAATAATTGTTAGGATTTAGATTATACGGAATAAGTTTTGAAGAAACTGAGATAAAAAATTTTGTTAAATATAAAGTTATACCAATTGGAACAAGAACAACTATACCTGTAATAAAATAATTTCTTAATTTTGCAAAAATTGAAATAGTTCTTCTTTTTAAATTAGCCATATTTTATCATTAATTTTGTTTAATAAATGTAATAAATCTGCAAATATTATTTGTTTTATAAATACATGTATTATAATTTTAAAAAAAAGTGAATAGAAGAAATTTTATACAATTGATAGGATGTGGCTGTATATCAATGGGTTTACACTCATGTTCTACAGCACCAATTACTGATCGTAGACAATTAAAAATATTACCCGAATCTAAACTAAATGCTCAAGCAGCTCAAATTTATGAAAAAGTAAAAGAAAAAGAAAAAATGAGTGATGATATAAAAACCTTAAATCTTATAAAAAATATTGGTAGCAAAATTGAAAATTCAATCTCTGAATATTTTTATAAAGAAAATTTAAATGATCCAACTACAAATTTTCAATGGGAATACATATTAATTGAAAATAAAAAAGTGAAAAATGCCTGGTGTATGCCTGGTGGTAAAATAGCAGTTTATACAGGTATATTAGATGTAACTAAAAATACAAATGGATTGGCTGCAGTAATGGGTCATGAGATAGCTCATGCAGTAGCCAAACACTCTGTTGAGAGAGCTAGTAGAGGTGTACTGGTTAAAACCGGAACAAGTTTAATAAATATTGCTACTGGAGGAAAACTTTCAGAAATTAATAGAGCCACTGGAATGGACACTGTTGGGTTGCTATCCTCAATTGGAATTATGAATCCTTTTAATAGGAAACAAGAAACAGAGGCTGATTATTTAGGAATGATTTTTGCATCATTATCAGGATACGATATTCGTGAAACTATTAAAGTCTGGGAAAGAATGAAAGAAGCAAATAAAGGAAAAGAACCACCAAAATTTATGAGCACACATCCTTCGTCAACTAATAGAATAAATAATATAACTGAATGGATTGGTGAAATAATTATAAAATATCCACCTATAGCATAAATTTGGTGAGCCCTGTTGGACTCGAACCAACGACCCATTCCTTAAAAGGGAATTGCTCTACCAACTGAGCTAAGGGCCCAACGTCGTGTTTTATATTGATTTTTTTATATTTTTCAATGTAAAAAAATTATAATAAATTAATATACTTATTATGGAATTCATCAAAAGTTCCATTTTTTATATTTTTTCTAATTTCAAACATTAATTCTTGATAAAAATTGATATTATTCAGAGTAAGTATCATAGAAGCCAACATTTCATTTGTATTAAATAGGTGATTTAAATAATTTTTTGAATATTTATTTAAATTAAATTTTGAAATATTTAAATCAAGTGGAGTATTGTCATTTTGATTCTTAGAATTTCTTATTTGAACTCTACCATTCCAAGTAAAAGCCAATCCTGTTCGTCCAGATCTAGTAGGCAAAACACAATCGAACATATCTACACCTCTTTTAACTGCACCCAATATATCTGATGGAGTTCCTACGCCCATTAAATATCTTGGTTTATCTTTAGGCATATGTTGCATTAAATTATCAAGTACTTTAAACATCTCTTCTTGCGTATCACCAACTGCCAAACCTCCTATTGCGTAACCATCAAAATCAATATTGATTAAACTTTCTAATGAATTATTTCTTAAATCATCAAATAGTCCTCCTTGAACTATGCCAAAAAGAGCTTTGTGTGGAATTAAACCAAATTCATTTTTAGATCTTTGAGCCCATTCCATAGATAGTTCCATAGATTTTTTAATCTTATTATAATCTATAGTTTTTTTTGGACATTCGTCCATAACCATAACAATGTCAGAATTTAAAGATTTTTGAATACGTATACTTTCTTCTGGACTTAAAATATATTTTTTTCCATCAATATGAGATTGGAATATAGCACCCTTTTCTCTATCAATCTTATTAAGTTTAGAAAGTGACATGACTTGGAAACCGCCAGAGTCTGTTAATATAGGTAAACTACAATTCATAAATTCATGTAGACCTCCTACTACCGATATTCTATCAACACCAGGTCTAATCATTAAGTGATAGGTGTTTGAAAGTATTATTTCACTTCCTGTTTTAACAATGTCATCGATAAAGGCACCTTTAACAGTTGCTTGTGTACCAACAGGCATAAATGCAGGTGTATTTATTGTTCCCCTATGTGTCTCTATAAGTCCTACTCTTGAATAATTTTCAGTATATTTAACATTAAAATTAAATTTTTTTAATGCCATTCATTATTGTTATTTAGATTTAAAGCTTATTATTTTGTCAGGTTCAGAAACAGAACCATTGTCATTGCTATCACCTTTTTTAATCATATCAATAAATTCCATACCTTCGATAACTTTACCAAAAACAGTATACTGTCTATCTAAAAATGATGCTTGAGCAAAACAAATAAAAAATTGACTATTAGCACTATCGGGATCTGATGATCTAGCCATAGAAAGTGTTCCTCTTTCATGCGGAACATCATTAAATTCTTGTTTTAAATCTGGTAAATCAGATCCACCCATTCCAGCTCTTCTTAAATCAAAATCTTTTGAATTAGAGTTACCAAACTTAACATCTCCAGTTTGAGCCATAAAACCATCTATAACTCTATGAAAAACAACATTATCATATTTTCCATTGTTTGCTAATTCGGTTATTCTTTTAACATGATTTGGAGCCACATCTGGAAACATTTCAATTTTTACATCACCATCCTTAAGTTTTAATATCATTATATTCTCCTTTGCATATAAATTATTAGTTAAAATTAAAATTAAATAAAAAATTATTTTAAAAAATTTAAGCATAAATTTTTTGTAAAGATTTAATTGTACTTTTCGTAGTAAATTGTTTTAGATCACCTTTATGTTGTGCAATTTCTTTAACAAATCGTGAAGATATAATTTGATTTTCAAGATTTGACATAAGAAAAATTGTTTCTATTTTGTTATTAAGTTTTCTATTCATTCCAGCTAATTGAAACTCATATTCAAAATCTGATACAGCTCTTAGACCTCTTAGTATTACATTTGAATTATGCTTTTTACAAAGTTCTGTTGTTAAAGAATTAAATGTGATTATTTTAATTTTATTTTTTTTAAATTTTAAATCTTTAAAAATAGCTCTTTGCACAATTTCCACTCTTTCTTGAATAGAGAATAAAAAATTTTTTTGATTTCCGTCCGAAATTCCTACTACAACACTGTCAAATAATTTTAATGCTTTTTCAATTACATCTATATGTCCAAAAGTAATAGGGTCAAAGGTTCCAGGATAAATTGCTATATTTTTCATTAGATAAGATTATCATCAAGTTTAATAGCTGAAACAACTTTTTCATCACCAGATAACTTAATTATTCTAACTCCTTGAGTGTTTCTTCCTGCCACTCTAATTTCTTTAACCGATGTTCTTATAACCCTACCTTTATTAGTAGATATAAGTATTTGATCGCCTTCAAATACGGGGAAAGAAGAAGAAACATTGCCATTTCTTGAAGAATTAACTATTCCTATTATTCCTTTTCCACCTCTATTTGTAACTCTAAAATCATAATGTGAAGTTCTTTTTCCATATCCATTTTCAGTAATTGACAATATAAATTTTTCTTTTGCAAAATGTTCAGATTTAGAATCTTTATTATTTTTATTAGTTCTTTTTTGATCATGGTCTATTATAGATAAAGAGACTATATGATCATTTTCAGCTAAATTAATACCTCTTATGCCTTTTGAAGATCTACCTTTAAATACTCTTAATTTTTTTGATTCAAATCTTATACATTTTCCTAACTTTGTGTTTAAAATAATATCTTGATCATCTTTGCATATTTTAACACCAATGATTATATCATCATTATCAAGCTTCATAGCAATTTTTCCAGATGCATTTATTGAAGTAAAATCTTCTAAATTATTTTTTCTAATTTTCCCTTTGCTAGTAGCAAAAATTATATGCATATTTTTTTTATCTACATTGTCATCTGGAAAAGGCATTATTGAACTTATAGATTGGTGATTTTTCAGTGGTAATATATTAAATAGAGATTTGCCTTTTGATGTTGATGACCCTTCTGGTATTTTCCAAGCTTTAATCTTGTAAGCCAAACCTTGTGTTGAAAAAAACAAAACAGAAGTATGCGTATTTACAGAAAGTGTTTGAACTACGGAGTCTTCATCTCTAGTTTTTATACCAGCTTTTCCTTTCCCCCCTCTTTTTTGTTGTTTTACGTTACTTAAAGCTCCTCTTTTTATATAACCTTGTAGAGTAATTGTGATTATTACAGCTTCTTTGTGTATTGTTTCCTCTATGTCATAATTTAATATTGCGTCAATTATTTTTGTTCTTCTGGGGAAAGAAAATTTTTCTTTAATAGATTGAAGATCACTACTTATTACTTTCAATAATTCATTTTTTGAATTAATTATTTTTTTGTAATTAACAATTAAGTCGGCCAATTTTTTTAGTTCAACTTCAATTTCATTTATCCCAAGAGCTGTTAATTTTTGTAATCTTAATTCTAAAATTGAAGTAACTTGTTCAGTTGATAAGCTGTACAAGTTTTTATAATTTTTACTATCAACAAGCTTTATTAATTTTGAAGATTTAATTATTCTCCACTTAGTTTTTATTAAAGAGTTTTTTGCATCATCTGGATTTTTAGATGATCTAATAATTTTAATTATTTTATCAATATTTTCAACGCTTACAGACAAACCTACTAAAATGTGTGCTCTATTTTCTGCTTTTTTTAAATCATATTTAGTTTTTTTAATTACAACATCTTCTCTAAATTTTAAAAAATTTTCTAAAAAATCTTTTAGGTTGCACGTTTTGGGTTTATTATCTACAATTGCAAGACTATTAAATCCAAATGAGCTTTCAATTGATGTATATTTATATAATTGTCTTTTAACTGTTTCTGGTTCAACGCTTCTTCTAAGATCTATCGCTACTCTAATTCCTTCTCTATTGGATTCATCCCTAATATCACTTATACCTTCAATTTTCTTTTCCCTAACCAATTCAGCAATTCTTTCATTAAGATTAGACTTGTTAATTTGATAGGGTATTGATGTGATTACCAATCTATCTTTACCATTTTTTAAGTTTTCAACAGTTATTTCGCCTCTTATTTTAAAAGAACCTCTTCCACTTTTATAACCTTGTTTAATAATATCTTTACCAATTATTATTCCTCCAGTTGGAAAATCTGGACCAGGAATTAATTTCATTAATTCTTTAATTTTTATATCTTTATTTTTTATTAGCGCCAAAGTACCATCAATAACCTCGCCAAGGTTATGTGGAGGTATACTTGTTGCCATTCCCACCGCTATACCTCCAGCTCCATTGACTAATAAATTTGGATATTGTGCAGGAAGAACATTAGGTTCGTATTCGGTTTCGTCATAATTACTTTTAAAAGATACAGTTTCTTTTTCTATATCTTCAATTAAATATTGTGAAATTTTTGCAAGTCTTGTTTCGGTATATCTCATTGCAGCAGGCGGGTCTCCGTCAATTGAACCAAAATTTCCTTGTCCGTCAATTAAAGGTAAGCTCATAGAAAAATCCTGAACCATTCTCACTAATGCATCATAAACTGCTTGATCACCGTGAGGATGATACTTACCAATTACATCACCGACTATTCTTGCTGATTTTCTAAACTGTTTTGACCAATCAAACCCACCTTTATGCATTGCATATAAAATTCTTCTATGAACAGGTTTTAATCCATCTCTTATATCCGGTAAAGCTCTGCTTATTATTACACTCATTGCATATGAGAGATAAGATGAACTCATCTCATCATACATTGAGATAGGTTTAATATTTGTATTTTTAGTAATTTGTTCTTTTTGCATAAAAACTAAAATGGAATATCATCATCCAAATCGTTTTGATTAGCAGGATTATTACTTTCAATATTTTGGTTGGTGTCTTGAGATGAAATATTATTTTGAGAACTTCCACCAAGCATTGTTAAAGATGAATTGTAACCCTGAATTAGAATTTCTGTAGAATACTTATCTTGTCCTGTTTTCTCATCTTTCCATTTACGTGTAGACAGTTGACCTTCAATATATATTTGAGCTCCTTTTTTTAAATATTGCTGAACTACATTAACCAAACCTTCATTAAACACAACTATACGGTGCCATTCAGTTTTTTCTTTTTTTTCACCAGTAGTTTTGTCTTTCCATGATTGGCTTGTCGCAAGGCTCAATCTTGCTACGCTTTTCCCATTAACCATTTGTTTAATTTCTGGATCTGCGCCTAATCGACCAATTAAAAGTACTTTATTTAAACTTCCTGCCATAATAATTTAAAATTTTGATATGTTTAATTATAACATTATTTATGTTGAATATTAATTTTATTAATTTAAAGCAACAAAAATTATGCTTAAAAAGATAGTTATTAAAGGGGCAAAAGAGCACAATTTAAAGAATATTTCTTTAGAAATACCTAAAGACAAATTTGTTGTAATTACAGGTCTATCTGGATCAGGAAAATCTTCATTAGCTTTTGATACAATATATGCAGAGGGACAAAGAAGATATGTTGAAAGTCTTTCAGCTTATGCAAGACAATTTTTAGATAAAATGAAAAAGCCAAATGTTGACTTAATTGAAGGATTAAGTCCAGCTATATCGATTGAACAAAAAAATACTTCAAAGAATCCTAGATCAACTGTTGCAACTGTAACTGAAATTTACGATTATATGAGAGTACTATATGCAAGAGCAGGTATACCCTACTCACCATTTACTGGTAAACCTATTACCTCTCAAACTATAAGTCAAATTGTAGATAGAATTAAAGAGCTTCCAAAAAAATCTACCATTTTTCTTTATGCTCCGATTGTTAGAGGTCGAAAAGGTGAATATAAAAAAGAAATATTAAGCTACAAAAAAAGAGGTTTTAGAAAAATTAAAATTGATAATAAACTTTATGAAATTGATAAAGCTCCAGAATTAAATAAAAAAATAAAACATGACATTTCTATACTTGTAGACAGAATTATAATTAATTCATCTTTAGGCAATAGACTGGCTGAAAGTGTTGAAACAGCAGTAAATCTTGCAAATGGTTTGCTCTTTGTAGAATATGAAAATGAGACATTGCCTAAGAAATTTCGAAAAACTGAAAATTTAATATTTTCTACAAAATTTGCATGTCCAGAAAGCGGATTTACTATTGAAGAAATAGAACCAAGATTATTTTCTTTTAATAGTCCTTATGGAGCTTGTGAAGAATGTGAGGGTATTGGTATAAAATTAAATGTTGATCCAAATCTAGTAGTTCCAAATGAAAAAAAAAGTATAGCTGACGGAGCTATAGAACCATGGTCAAAATCTATTTCTATGTATTATGCACAAACTCTTTCATCATTAGCGAAACATTATGGATTTTCATTAAATGAAAAATGGTCAAAATTACCAAAGAAAATTAAAGATATAATATTATTTGGTTCTGACGATGAAGAAATTAAATTTTCATATGATGATGGCTATGAAAAATATTCACACAAAAAAACATTCGAAGGTGTAGTTAATAATTTAGAGAGAAGATATTTAGAAACAGATAGTGATTGGAAAAGAGAAGAAATTTCACAATATCAATCAGATACCAAATGTGAAAGATGCAATGGATATAGACTTAAAGACGAAGCTTTGTGCGTAAAAATAAATAAATTAAATATTAGCGAAGTTACACAAAAATCAATTTACGATGCAAAAGTGTGGTTTAAATCACTCGAAATAAATTTGGATCAAAAACAGTTAAAAATAGCTCAACATATATTAAAAGAAATAAATGAAAGATTAGATTTTTTACTTAATGTTGGATTAAATTATTTAACTCTTTCAAGAGAATCAGGAACTTTATCAGGAGGAGAGGCACAAAGAATAAGATTAGCTTCACAAATAGGATCAGGTTTAACGGGAGTTTTATATGTATTAGATGAACCTTCAATTGGTTTGCATCAAAAAGATAATATAAAATTAATCAATGCCTTAAAAAAATTAAGAGACCTTGGTAATACGGTTATTGTTGTAGAGCATGATACTGAAACAATGATTAATGCAGATCATATTATTGATTTAGGTCCTGAGGCTGGAAACAAAGGGGGAGAAATTGTTGCACAAGGTAATTACAAAGAAATTTTAAATAATATTAATAGTATTACTGGAAGATATTTATCAAATAAAAGTTTTATACCGATTCCAAAAAATAGAAGAATAGCAAAAAATGGAAGGTTTTTAGAAATTCAAGGAGCTACTGGAAATAATTTAAATAATGTTAATTTAAAAATTCCTATTGGAAATTTCACTTGTGTTACAGGTGTATCTGGTAGCGGTAAATCTACATTAATACTTCAAACTCTCTATAATGCACTAAATCTTACTTTAAATAATAATAAATCTAGAAAAATTCCTAAACCTTTTAGAAATTATAAAGGAATAGAATTAATTGACAAAGTTATAAATATTGATCAATCACCTATTGGCAGAACTCCTAGATCTAACCCGGCAACATATACGGGAGCATTTGGTCCAATAAGAGATTGGTTTACAAACTTACCAGAATCAAAGACAAGAGGTTATAAACCTGGAAGATTTTCTTTTAATGTAAAAGGAGGAAGATGCGAAGCTTGTGAGGGCGATGGAGTAATTACATACGAAATGCATTTTCTTCCTGATGTTTATATTACTTGTGATGAATGCAAAGGATCAAGATATAATAGAGAAACATTGGAAATTAAATACAAAAACAAAAGTATAGCAGATGTTTTGAATATGACAGTAGATGAAGGTTGTGAGTATTTCGAAAATATTTCAAATATTAAAACTAAATTGTTAACATTAAAAAAGGTTGGACTTGGTTATATAAAAATAGGACAACAAGCCACCACTCTATCAGGCGGTGAAGCTCAAAGAATTAAATTGGCAAAAGAATTATCTAAAAGATCCACAGGCAGAACTATGTATATTCTAGATGAGCCTACAACTGGATTACATCAACATGATATAAAAAAATTACTTGAAATTTTACACACATTTGTAGCAACTGGAAATACAGTAGTTGTAATAGAACACAATTTAGATGTTATTAAAACAGCTGATTATATAGTTGATATGGGTCCAGAAGGCGGTATTAAAGGTGGAAATATAATCTCAGAAGGAAAACCAGAAGAAATTGCAAAATCTGATATCAGTTATACTGGCAAATTTTTAAAACCTCTTCTAGACACAAAATTTAAAAAAACTGCTTAAAAATAATTAAAATCTAGTATAAAATAAGTAATATGATATCGATTCTTCAGTCACTATCAAAAACTGTTCATGTTTCTATTGGTATATCAGTAATTTTATTTTTAGGTTTATATTTTAGTAACGGTGGGTTTGATTTTGATCTAATTTTTTGGAGTTGGTTATTTAGATATATACATGTTGTTGTGGCTATCATGTGGATCGGTTTATTATGGTATTTTAATTTTGTTCAAATACCCAACATGGCAAAAATTCCGGATGAGCAAAAACCAGCAATAGGAAAAGTAATAGCTCCTTCGGCATTATTTTGGTTTAGATGGGCTGCACTTTTAACTATAGTATCTGGATTAATATTAGCTTATTTAAATGGTTATGTTCATCAGGCTCTAGCATTAGGTATAGGTTCAGGCGGTGGAAAGAATACGGCTATTGGAATTGGTATGTGGCTAGGTTTAATTATGGCATTTAATGTCTGGTTTGTAATATGGCCAAATCAAAAAAGAGCATTAGGAATTGTGGACTGCGACCCCGATCTTAAAGCTAAGTCTGCAAAAAAAGCAATGTTATTCTCAAGAACAAATACTTTACTTTCTCTACCAATGTTATTGTCAATGGTAGCAGCACAAAACCTTTATTAATTTTATTCTTCTTTTAAAATTGTTTTTTGGCTAACGTTTAACTTAACTAATATTGGATTAGCTATATATATTGAAGAATAAGTTCCAAAAATTACACCTAATATCATTGCTAAAGAAAAACCTTTTAGAATTTCACCTCCAAATAAATAAATTGATAACAAAGCCAAAAGTGTAGTCATAGAAGTAATTATTGTTCTAGATAAAGTTTCATTAATAGAAATATTTGTTAATTCAAAAATTTTAATATCTGAATATTTTTTTAAATTTTCTCTAACACGATCAAAAATTACAACTGTATCATTCATTGAATAACCTACTATTGTTAATACCGCTGCTACAATTGAAAGGTTAATTTCTAATGAAAAAAGTGAAAATATACCTAAAGTTAAAATTACATCATGAAATAACGCTAAAATTGCACCTAAGCTAAATTGCCACTCAAATCTTACCCATATATATAAAAGCATTGCAGTTAATGATAAACCTATAGCTATTATTCCTGATTTAAGAAGCTCAGCACTAACTTTTGGACCTACATTTTCTACTCTTCTAAAATCAACATTTCCTATTGAACTAGATAGTTTTTTTTTAATATTATCAATAAATTTTGGATCATTTGAATTTTGTTTTTCAAACTTGACAATATAATCAGTTTCGTTTCCAAAATTTTTTACAGAAACATCTCCTAGATTCATTTGATTAAAACTATCTCTTATCGAAGATATTTTAGAAGAACCCTGTTCAGCTCTAATTTCTATCAAAGTGCCGCCTTTAAAATCTACTCCATAATTAAGACCCTTAAAAATTAATAAAATTAAAGATGCTGTAATAAATATTAAAGAAATAATATTAAATTGTTTGTAAAATTTATTAAATTGAATATTTTTCATTTATATTAATTTTTCCTTATTTTTATTTTTGATTACAAAAAATGCTGTAAACAATCTTGCTATAAAATATACTGAAAATAAAGTTGTTAAAATTCCTATACCTAAAGTAATTGAAAAACCTTTAATTGGACCAGAACCCATGAAAAAAAGTATGAAAGCTGCAATTAAAGTTGTTATATTTGCATCTAAAATTGTTGT
>QCPT01000011.1 GCA_003212415.1 Pelagibacteraceae bacterium AG-439-F23 | reverse complement strand
CACAAATTTAAAAATTTCAAATGTAACTAAAATTTATCCAGGATGTGTTGCAAATGATAATGTTTCATTGGAATTTGAAAGTGGAAAAATCTATGCACTCCTTGGGGAAAATGGAGCTGGCAAATCTACATTGGTTAAAGTTTTATCTGGTGTAATCATGCCTGATGAGGGTGAAATATTTTTGAATAAAAATATTTTAAAATTAAACTCTCCAATTGATGCAAAAAAAAATGATATTGGAATGGTTTTTCAACACTTTAATCTTTTTGAAACTTTGTCTGTATTTGAAAATCTAATTATCGACTCGGATGAAACAGTTGAAAATCTAAGAGAGAAAATTCAATTAATTATGAAAAAGTATAACTTTTCAATTAATCTTGATATTCCTGTATTAAACTTATCCGCCGGACAAAAACAAAAAGTTGAAATAATTAAATGTCTAATAAGAAATCCTAAAGTTCTAATCATGGATGAGCCTACTTCTGTATTAACAGAACAAGAAACAAGTGAATTATTTTTATCATTAAAGAAATTTTCAGAAGAAGGAATTTTAATAATTTATATAACTCATAAACTTAAAGAAGTAATGCAACTTTGTGATGAAGTGGCAGTCATGCGGAAAGGAAAGCTTGTTTCTGTAAGCCAAATTAAAGATGAGAACATTGAGTCACTTGCAAATAAAATGGTAGGTCAAAATTTAAAGATGGTTAAGAAAAAAAAATCAAGTGTGCTCTCTTCAAGTCAATTAATCAAAATTACTAATCTTAATTTTAAAAGTGAAGATCCATTCGAAACTAATTTAGAAAATGTCAATTTTTCAGTTAATCGTGGTGAATGCTTGGGAATAGCTGGTATATCAGGAAACGGTCAAAGTGAACTTTTTCAAATTTTAAGTGGAGAAATTATTTCTGAAAAAAATTCTATTGAATACAATAAAAATTTAATTGGGGATCTTAACCCACAAGAAAGAAGAAAATATTTAATGGCTTTTTCTCCAGAAGATAGACTTGAACAAGCTGCAATTCCACAAATGAAAATTTTTGAAAATGTGGCTCTTAATAATTTTAAATCATCAAATTTTTTTAATAATGGTTTAATAAATGAAAATAGAATTAAAGAACATGCAAAAAAAATTGTTTCTGACTTTAATGTAAATACAGATAATATTGAGTTAAAAAGTCAATTTTTATCTGGGGGAAATTTGCAGAAATTAATTATTGGAAGAGAATTAATAACATCGCCTGATTTATTAATTTGTTTTAATCCAACTTGGGGATTAGATGTTGGGGCTATAAATTATATCCATGAAACTCTAATTAAAATCAACGAACAAAATAAATCTATAATATTAATATCTACAGACACTGACGAGTTGTTAAAACTAAGTGATAAAATTTCAGTAATACATAAAGGGAAATTATCAAAAATTATGAATGCTGATGAAGTTACCTCTGAAAAACTTGGAATGCTTATGGGAGGAGGAGAAATTGATTAAAATTGTAAAAAGAGATCAGCCTTCAAGAGCCATATTTTTTCTTACGCCTGTTTTAGCAATTTTTCTTACATTGGTGTCAGGAGGTTTAATTTTTTATATATTAGGATTTAAACCTTTTGAAGCTTTAAAGTTTTTTTTCATAGTTCCAATTGCAGACATGTATGGTTTCAGTGAATTACTCTTAAAAGCTACACCACTTTGTCTAATAGCAATTGGTCTATCTTTTTGTTTTAAAAGTAATAATTGGAATATTGGAGCAGAAGGTCAATTAACTTTTGGAGCTATAGTTTCAGGAGGAATTGCTTTGTTATTTTATGATCAAGAGGGATTTTATATTCTTCCAATAGTAATATTAGCTGGTGCAATAGGAGGTATGCTTTATGCATCAATACCTGCAATCTTAAAAACTTACTTTAATACAAACGAAATATTAGTTAGTCTTATGTTGGTATATGTTTCAAAATTAATTTTAGACTATCTTGTTGTTGGACCATGGAGCAACCCTGAAGGATTTAATTTTCCAGAAACCAGACAATTTAGTGACTCTGCAAGACTTCCGTTATTGGTAGAAGGATTAAGAATTCATGCTGGAATATTTTTAGCTTTAGCTGCAGTAGTGATAAGCTGGTTTATTTTTTATAAGACATATTTAGGATTTCAAATGAAAGTTTCTGGTTTCAGTTTAAAAACTGCAAAATATGCAGGCTACAAAGGTAAAAAAATGATTATCCTCGTTTTTTTAATAAGTGGCGCTTGCGCGGGTCTCGCAGGGGTTGGAGAAATAACTGGACCTATCGGACAACTTCATAGAGAAATATCTCCAGATTATGGTTTTACTGCAATAATTGTTGCATTTTTAGGTCGTTTAAATCCTGTTGGAATAATTTTCGCATCATTAGTTGTTGCGATAACTTATTTAGGTGCAGAAACAGCTCAAATATTTATGCAAATACCAAAATATACTGGCCAAGTTTTTCAAGGAATGATTTTATTTTTTCTTCTTGCTTCAGACTATTTACTCTTTTTCAAAATTAAATTTATAGGTTCAAAAAAATGATCATGGATATAAATTTTGTTGGACTGATAATTACTTCAATAATGGCTTCTGCCGTACCTTTGATTTTAGCGTCTTGTGGAGAGCTTATTACAGAAAGATCAGGAGTTCTAAACCTTGGCGTTGAAGGGATGATGATCATCGGAGCTATTTCAGGTTTCGCTATAATGACTGTTACTGGAAGTTTGATTTTAGCAGTCCTTGGTGCAATGTTAGCTGGAGTTTTAATTTCAACAATTTTTGCATTTCTTACCCAAACTTTAATAACTAATCACGTAGCTACTGGTTTAGCACTTACTATATTTGGGATTGGAATATCTGCAATGATTGGAAAAAACTTTGTTGGTATTCCTGGAAAAGAGTTTCCTGTTTTATTTGGAAGCTTAAAAGATGCAATACCTTTTTTAAGCCCAATATTATTTGGACATTCAATTGTATTTTATTTTGCTTTTGCTTTACCTTTTTTAACTAACTATTTTTTAAAAAAAACAAAAATAGGATTGATCTTAAGAGCTGTGGGAGACTCGCCTGATTCTGCATCAAACCAAGGAATAAACGTTAGGTTAGTTCGTTACTTGTGTATTCTTTATGGAGGTGCAATGTGTGGACTTGCCGGTGCATATTTATCAATGATTTATACACCGCAATGGATTGAAAATATGACTGGTGGAAGAGGTTGGATTGCATTAGCTCTAGTGGTATTCTCTACATGGAACCCAATTAAAATTTTGATTGGTGCAATGATTTTTGGTGGATTAACTATAATTCAATTTCATATGCAAGCAATTGGGGTTAGAATTCCTGTACAGTTTTTAACAGCCCTTCCTTATATAGTAACAATAATAGTATTAGTTGTAATTTCTCGTGATAGTAGAAAAATAAGACTAAGTACCCCAAGTTCTCTAGGTAAATCATTTTATAAAGATAATTAATTTTAAAATAATTATTTTTTTTTAAATAATTTACTTTAAGTTTAATTTTTTAAAAAAATCAGAAGGGAATATAAATTTATGCATAAAACATTAATTCGTTCTTTCGTCTCTTCTTTAGTTTTCTTATTTACATTCACAGTTGCTGCTGTTGCAAAAGATGTTAAAGCAGCATTTGTCTACATTGGTCCAACGGGTGACCATGGATGGACATATCAACATGATGTAGGAAGAAAAGCTGTAGAAGCTGCCGGATACAAAACAACATATGTGGAAGGTGTCCCAGAAAGTGCTGATGCCGAAAGAGTTCTTCGTCAATTAGCTAATTCCGGCCATGACATTATCTTTACAACTAGTTTTGGATATATGAATCCAACTAATAAAGTTGCAAAAGAGTTTCCTAATGTAAAATTTGAACACGCTACTGGATATAAAAGAGAACATGCAAATGTTTCAACATATGCAGCTAGATTCTATGAAGGTAGAACTATTCTAGGAACAATAGCTGGATCTATGACAAAATCCAATGTTATTGGATATGTTGCTTCTTTTCCAATTCCAGAAGTAATTAGAGGAATCAACTCATTTACTTTAGCGGCACAAAAAGTAAATCCAAACATCAAAACAAAAATTGTTTGGGCTTTTACATGGTATGATCCAGGTAAGGAAGCTGAAGCAGCTAAAGCATTAATTGATCAAGGTGCAGATATTATTGCTCAACATACTGATAGTACTGCCATAGTTCAAATTGCTGAAAAATCAGGAATATTTGCTTTTGGACAAGCTAGCGATATGGACAAATTTGCTCCTAAAGCTGTATTGACTTCAGTCGAAAACAACTGGGGTCCTTACTATGTCGATAGAGTTAAAGCTGTAGCAAATGGAACATGGAATCAAAAAGATACTTGGCATGGTATAGGTGACGGTATGGTAGTTATATCGGATCTAGACTCTGCTATTCCAGCTGACGTAAGAGCTAAAGTTAATCAACTCGAGAAAGATTTAGCATCTGGTAAAGTTCATTCTTTCACTGGACCAATTTATGACCAACAAGGTAATTTAATGGTAGCTGAAGGTAAAACTGCAGATGATGGAATGCTTGCGGGAATGATGACTTATGTAAAAGGTGTTGAGGGAGATATACCTAAATAATTTTTACAAAGTAAATATAAAAATTTAAAAGGCCGGTTTAAAACTGGCCTTTTTTATTTTTGGTGTCTTTTTTTTATTTCTTCAATTCTTAATTCTTCATAGATTTCAAAAGGCTGAACAATCCAAGGATTATCAGGAAGCTTATTGGCACAAAAATCTGGCTCAAAAGAAGATTTCTTTTTTTTGAATAGAGTTGCTGTTTTAATTTCTTCTATTTTATCTTTAATTGGTTCATATTTTTTTAACCAATTTATACTTTTATTAAATGTAATTCCTGTATCTGATAAATCATCACATAATAGTATTCTTCCACCCATGTTTGGTGCAATTGAACTCATTTCTCTAGAGAAAACAATATCACCTTGTTCATCTTCTACTCCTTTTCCACTGTAAGACTCGACTGCGAGGTAAGCACATTTTAATTTAAAAATTCTGCTTAATACATCAATCATTGGTGCTGCCCCTCTCATAATGCCAATTAGTATTGTTGGTTTGTAGTCGCTTTCATGTATCTGTATTGCAAGTTTTTCAACTGTCTTATTATATTCATCCCAGCTAATAATTAATTTTTCAGACATAATTCTTTTATTAATTATTTAAATAATAAAACTAAAACTGCAAGAATGATAAGTGCTATTATTGAAGATATTAAAATATACAACCTATGAATGTTTCTTCCTCTTAAATTAAAATAATGTCTTGCCACTCCAGAAATAACAGCAATCGCACATAAAATTAACCAGTTGTATTGATGATAAACTAAAAAACTAGAATGCCCCGAAAGCATTATAAATAGTACCAAAAAAGTAGAATAGTTATTATGAATTGAGCGTTGTTTGGCCGCTAAGGATAAGCTCATATCAAATTTTTCACCTCTTTCGCTACTACTAATTATATTCATTTGATTAGGTATAATTACTGTAAAAACATTACCAAACATATTAGTACCTATAATCAATCCAACACTTAAAATTGCAAATTTTGGTCCAAATAATTTAGTCAGACCAAAAGAAACAAGTGCTAGCAAAATGATTGCTGTAGAAATAAATAATATATTATTTTCAATCAATTTAGATTTACATAAAAAATCATAAACAAACCAAAAAATAATTAATGATAAAAGTGAGATAATAATGGCATAACTAGGAGGCATTAACAAAACGCGTTTATCAACCATTAATACACCAGCGTTATAGTAATAAATTACAACTAAGAGCAACATTCCAGTTACAAAAGTTAAATAACTTTGCCATTTAAAGATTACCAATCTGTTTAAATAATCCTGGGGTGGTGATGTTTTTAACCTTGATAGTTTATAGAAAAAACCAGAATGCATTAGATATCCTTCACCATCAATATCATCACTTGTTATATTTTTATTTAAATTGTTGTCTAAGTAATTAAATAAAAAACTATTACCTACCCATAATATTGCAAATAATACATGGCCCCATCTCAGAATAACTTCTAACCATTTTATTATATAAGGTAAAAATTCCATCAATATTTTATTTTATCTACTTTTTTATCCCAAATTTCAAATGCTTTTAAAGCATCTTCTCTAAGCATTTGTATCATTTTAATTTTTCTATCGCCTATTTTTTTTGGAATCTCTAAATAAATAAATGAGTCATCAAAGTCTATATTTTTTGCATCTTCTCTTGTATTTGCATAATATATTTTATCTAATCTTGACCAATAAATTGCGGAAAGACACATTGGACAAGGTTCACAAGATGTATAAATCTCACAACCCGACAAATCAAAAGTTTTTAATTTTTTACAAGCTTCTCGAATTGCTACAACCTCTCCATGAGCAGTTGGATCATTTGAAGAAGTCACTTTATTAGAACCCTCTGCAATAATCTTGTTATCCTTAACTATGACACTTCCAAAGGGTCCACCAATATTGGTTGCACTATTTATAGAAAGTTCAATGGCTTTTGCCATAAATTTTTTTTTATCTTCCATTTTGATTTTTTATTTTATTTTTAATTTTGTTAACACTCATTAAAATTCTTTCAGGAGTTGCTGGTGCATTGAGTTCTGGTGCAATCTGATAATTTCCAATTGAAGCAACTGCGTCTTTAATTGCATAAAAAACACTCATGGCTAACATTAAAGGAGGTTCGCCAGTTGTCTTTGCTTTATTAACAACTTTTTCTTTATTTGATCCTTTTTTGAAAATTTCCACATTAAATTTTTTTGGGATATCACTTACCGCAGGTATTTTGTATGTTGATGGAGAAAAAGTTGTAATCTGTCCGTTTGATTTCCAATTAAGCTCTTCAATAGTTAACCATCCTTGTCCTTGTACAAAGCCACCTTCGATCTGACCTAGTTCAAGTGCTGGATTTATTGGTTTTCCAGCATCATGCAAAATATCAACTCTTTCTAAAACATTTTCACCAGTTAATGTATCTATAGTTACTTCTGAAACAGCTGCACCATAACAAAAATAATAAAAGGGTCTTCCTCTAAATTTTTTTTTATCAAAATTAATTTTTGGTGTTGAATAAAAACCTGACGATGAAAGAGAAATTCTATTTAAATATGCCTCTTGAATAATGTTTTTAAATTTAAATTGTCTATTTCCAAATATTATATATTGGTCTTTATAAACTGCTTCTTTATTGAAGATTTTATATTTTTTCTTAATAAATTTTTCTAAATTTACTTTAATTTTTGCTACTGCATTTAATGCTGCGGCTCCATTAAGATCAGTAGTTGATGAGGCGGCACTAGCTGAGGTATTTGGAACTTTAGATGTATTTGTTGATGAAATATGGACTAAATTATAGGGTAGTCCAAAAGAATTTGCCACTAATTGAGCAATTTTTGTATGGGTTCCTTGACCCATTTCTATTCCCCCATGGTTCAAATACACACTTCCGTCTGTGTAAATATGGACTAAAGCTCCAGCTTGATTTAAATGAATTGTTGTAAATGAAATACCAAATTTTACTGGTGTAATAGCTATACCCTTCTTTTTGAATTTATTTTTTTCATTAAATTTTCTTATATCTGAATATCTTTTTTTATAATTAGATTTATTTTCTAATTTTTTAAATATTTCATTAATTACATTATCTTCAATGGTCATCCCATAGTGAGTTATGTTTTTTTTATCTTTTTGATAAAAATTATTCTTTCTAACTTCTATAGGATCCTTTTTTAAGTACCTTGAAATATTATCTATAATATTTTCTATAGCCATCATTCCTTGGTTTCCACCAAAACCTCTAAATGCAGTTGAAGTTGGAATATTTGTCTTACATAAATTGTTTGTTGCCTCAATATCTGAAATGTAATATGCGTTGTCTATATGAAGCAAAGCTCTTTCGTTTATTGCCGCTGATAAATCAGGTGACATTCCACAATTTGAAGATAAGTTTATTTTTAATCCTTCAATAATTCCTTCATTATTAAAACCAACTTCATATTCAGATAAAAATTCATGTCTTTTACCAGTCAATATTATATCATCATCTCTATCTAATCTTAATTTGACAGGCTGACCTGATTTTTTAGCTAACAACGCACAAATACAAGCTGTCATGAAATTTGTTTCTTTTCCTCCAAACCCGCCTCCAATTCTTCTTACCTCAACATTAATTGAATTACTTTTTTGATTGAACATTTTTGCAATTAATTGTTGTGTCTCTGAAGGATGTTGAGTTGAGCTATAAACTAAAAAATTATCGTCTTCTTTAGGAATAACAAAAGCTGCTTGACCTTCTAAATAAAAGTGTTCTTGACTTCCTGTTGTAAAATTGCCTTTTAAAATATTTTTTGATATTTTTATTTTCTTTGAAGGATTGCCTTTTTTTATTTTTCTAGGTTTAAATAAGAACTGTTTTTTATTTAAAGCTTCCTTTATTGTAATAACTGGTTTTAACTCTTTATAAGTTATCTTAGCTTTTAATACTGCTTTTCTTGCAAGTTCTGTCGTTATAGCAGCAACTGCAAACAACGGTTGGCCATAAAAATCAACTTTTTTTGTTGGGAAAATAGGATCGCCATCAAAAACAGGGCCTACATCATTTCTACCCGAAATATCACTTTGTGTAACTACTGAAATAACACCTTCACTTTTTTTTACCTCAGTTAAGTCTATTTTTTTAATTATTGCATGTGCTTTTTTGCTTAAACCAATAGCGCCATAAATTGTATTTCTTGGTTCATTAATATCATCAGTATACTCAGCGTATCCACTTACATGTTTGTAGGCGCTATCGTGTGGTCTTATTTCCTCAATATAGTTCTCTTTGCTCATTTAATTAACTCTTGTTAACTTATTAGAATTTATTTCTACAAAACATTTCATTAATAAATTTTTTGCTATCTCTAGTCTGTATTCTTTACTTGCTCTCATATCTTCAATAGGACTTAAATCTTTTTCTAAATAATTTTTTGCTTCTTCAAAAGTATTGATAGTAAGAGGCTTATTTTTAAGAATTTCTTCACATGCTTTAGCTCTTTTGGGTACAGCTGCCATACCCCCATATGCAATATATACCTCTTTAATTTTATTATTATTAATTTTAAAATTAAAAGAACCACAAACAGATGAAATATCATCATCAAATCTTTTTGAAATTTTAAATGCTTTAAATATATTTTTTTTAAATAATGGTATTTTTATTGATCGAATAAATTCAGTCCTTTTTAATTTAGTTTTTCTATAATCTATGAAAAAATTATTTATCGGTAAAACTTTTCTTTGATTAAAGCTCTCTATTAAAATCTCAGCATTTAAAGATAGTAAAATCGGTAACGAATCACCAATTGGCGATGCCGTTGCAATATTACCTCCTATAGTTCCTACATTTCTAATCTGAACAGACCCATATCTCTTGAGAATAGAATAAAAATCTGGATAATATTTTTTAATTTCATTTTCAAATTTGATTAGAGGAGTGGCGGCTCCAATCTCTAAGTAATTTTTACTTACCTTTATAAAATCTAATTCTTTAACTTCTCTTAAATCAATTATAAATGGAATTTCTTTTCTCTCTTTTGTAACTGTTAAAGATAAATCTGTTCCACCAGCAAGAAAATTAAAATTTGAGTTATTTTTAATTATACTTTTTAAATCTTTAATGTTTTTAGGCGAGAAATAAATTTTATCATCTTTTTTAATAATAATATTTTTTGGTCTAATTTTTTTTAATAATTTTATAATTTTATTTTTATTTTTACTAAACTTATCTGTCTTATTTATTTTATTTAAACTTTTCGCAGCATCAATAATAGGTCTATAGCCAGTACAGCGACACAAATTTCCTGATATTGAGTCTGTTATTAATTCGCTGTTATAACTTTTATTATTTTTAAACATTGAAAACAAAGACATAACAAATCCTGGTGTACAAAATCCACATTGTGATCCATGAAATTTTACCATCGCTTCTTGAACTGGATGAAGTTTTCCATCTTTAGAAACCAAATCTTCTACAATCAAAAGTTGTTTACCATTCAAAGATGGAACAAATGAAATACAAGAATTTATTGAACTATATTTTATCTCATTGCTAACTAGCTCACCCAAAACAATAGTGCATGCCCCACAACCGCCTTCTGAGCATCCCTCTTTAGTTCCAGTTTTTTTAAGTTCAGTTCTAATATAATTAAGAATTGTTTGATTTGGATCAGGGTTTTTAATTTCTAAAATCTTATCGTTTAATAAGAATTTTACTGAACTTGATATCACTTAACTACCTCGATAAGTGGAATAACTCCAAGGTGAAACTAGTAAAGGAACGTGGTAGTGTTCTGATGGATTAGAAATGCCAAATCTGATTACTACATCATCAAGAAATGGAACTTCTTTAGCTGCTGATATATTTTTAAAATAATCTCCAATATAAAAAATTAATTCATATTTACCTTTAATAAAATTCTCTCCTTGCACCAACGGTGAGTCTGCCCTACCATCATTGTTAAGTTTTACTGAAGTTATTTTTTTCCTTTCCGAATTACTTATATAATATAATTCGACAGAAATTCCTTTGCCAGGTTTTCCAGAATATATATCTAAAACATGAGTTGTTAGCTTTGTCATAAGATTATAGTATCATTTAATTTTTAAACTTAAATTATTAAAACTTATATGAGAACAATAGATAACATTAACGATCTAAACAAGTCTGATTTTTTGTCAATATTTGGTAATGTTTTTGAAAAAACTGAGTCTGTAGCTTTAAAGGCTTTTGAATTAAAACCATTCAAGGATTTTGATGATATTATTGCTAAGATGCTAAATATATATGAAGGTTATGAAAAAGGTAAAATATTAGAAATTTTAAACTCTCATCCTGAATTAGCTGTAGCAAAAAAATTAACCTCAGAGTCAAAATCAGAACAAGCTTCTGCTAAATTAAATGAATGCTCTGATGAAGAATATGAGGAATTTAAAAAATTAAATATTGAATATAAAAAAAAATTTGGATTTCCATTTATTATTGCGGTTAAGGGTAAAAATAAAAATGAAATTTTAAACAATTTTAAAAAAAGAATTCAAAATGACTTAAATAGTGAGTTTATTGAAGCTAAAAATCAAGTAAAAAAAATCGCATCTTTTCGTTTAAAAGATATTCTATCTAATTAATTATATTATTTTAAAGTTATTAGTTTTATTCAGTGGCCTTATAAACGTAATGTGACACGGCATTTATTTCTTCTGTGGATAGCATTCCTTCAAAAGCCGGCATAACTCCAATTCCATTAGTAACGGCCAATACTATTCTATTAAGATCTGGTCTTATTTCGTCTAAATTGGGTCCAATATTTGCTTGAGAAACTGCATCACTAAGACTATGACAAGATGCACAAGTTCCTTGTTCTAAAAAAATTTCTCTCCCTTTTTGAAAAATCTCGTCAGCAAATAATTTTTGAGGATTTGTTACTAAAATAAAGAAAAAGATTAATTTTATATATAAAATAAATTGTAATTTTTTCTTCATAAAATTTGGTATCATAAATAGAAAAAATTAAAAAGGAGATTTTATAATGAAAGGTTATTGGGTAAGTCTATATACTAAGATAGAAAATCAAGATAATTTAAAAAAATACGCCGAAACTGTAACTCCTATCATTAAAAGTTATGGGGGCATTCCTCTAGTAAGAGGAGGAAAAAATATAGCTTTTGAAGGTGAAAGTTTTTTACGAACGGTAATTTGGGAATTTCCTAGTTATGAAAAAGCTTTAGAGTGTCATAATTCTAGCGAATATAAGTCTGGCTGGAATCTAGCAAAAGAAACCACTGTAAGACACATGCAGGTTGTAGAAGGATTTAGTACTGAATAGGTTCATTGTCAATTGATCTCCATAAATACCAGGTTGCTACGGAACAATAAGGAGAAAATTTTTTATTAAGTTTATCTACAAAATTTTTTGGAGGTAAATATTTTTTTTTATAATTGTTAGAAATTGCCCTTAATAGTCCAATGTCTTGAACTGGCCAGATGTTTGGTCTGTTATAAGTAAACAACAATATCATTTCAGCAGACCATCTTCCAATTTGTCTTAATTCCGATAGATATTGAACAGCTTCTTCATCATTCATTTTTTTTATTAAATTAGGATTAAATTTTTTATTAATACATTTTTTAGCCAGCTCTTTTATTCCCCTAATTTTTTGCCTACTAAGACCGCATTTTTTTAGCTTTGAATTTGTGATTAAGTTAACTACTTTTGGATTTATCTTTCCTTTACAAGCTAAATTAAACTTTAAAAAAACAGAATTAGCCGCAGCTACACTTATTTGTTGACCAATAATGCTTTTACAAAGAGAGAAAAACACATCTTTTCTGGTTGTTAAATTATTATCTGAATATTGATTAATTAATTTTTTCATTATTTTATCTTTCGTTTTAAGTTGGCGCTTAGCAGTATTCCAATATTTAGGACTTCTACTCATGACTAGACGTTGAAACTAAGCGTTTAAGATAAATTTCTCTTCTAAAAATAATCACTGATGAAAAAATAACTAATATTGAGCCAATTAATGTTTTAACACTTGGGATTTCGTCCCAAAATAAATAACCAAAAATTATTGCAAAAACTAATGCTAAGTATTTAAGAGGAGTAACTAAAGAAACTTCTGACAATTTATATGATTGCGTAAGCCACAAGTTTGCTAAACCTCCCAAAATTCCTACCATTGATAGTAAAAATAAGTCTTTTAAACTAGGCAAAACCCATCCTTGAGTAAAAAGGCTGAAAAAGCTCATAATCATAATTGAAATTGAAAAAAACAAACCAATAAGCCAAACTGGTTCGGTCGATGACAACTGTCTTATTGCTATTGCAACATATGAAAGGCCTAAACAAAAAATTATTGGATAGAGGTAATATAAGTTTAGAGAACTATATCCTGGTTCAGAAATTACTATAATTCCAATAAATCCTACTATAACTGCCAACCATCTATAAATTCCAACTTTTTCATTTAAAAAAAAAATTGAAAGGATTGTTGTAAATATTGGAGCAGCAAATGTAATACTAACTACGGTTGCCAAAGGAAGTTTTCTTAGGGCAATAAAAATTGCTACTATAGCGATTAATCCTGCAAAGCATCTTTTAAAATGAAGAAAAGGTCTTTTTGTTTTATAAAAATCAAAATATCTGTCATTAGGTATTAAAAATAGTATTGGTATCATCCCGCATAAGCCCCTAAAAAATAGTACCTGTCCTACTGGATAGTCTTCCGACCATTTAACTATTAAATCCATAACTGAAAATGCACAAACAGAGATAAACATGTACAAAAAGCCTAATTGATTTTTGGAAAGCATAAATATAACTTTAAATTAATTTATTTATTATTCAATGGAAATAGCAGTATTAGCTTTAGGATGTTTCTGGGGACCTGAAAAAAAATTTAGCCAAGTAAATGGAATTGTAAGAACTGAGGTAGGTTACTGTGGTGGAAATAACTCTAAAACAACATACGAAGAGGTTTGTAGCGGTAGCACAAATCATGCTGAAGTTGTCAAATTAGAGTTTGATCCAAAAATAATTTCTTATGATAAAATATTAGAATATTTTTTTAAAATTCATGATCCTACAACATTAAATTTACAAGGACCAGATAGAGGCACGCAATATAGAAGTGAAATTTTTTATCTAAATGAAAACCAAAAAAAAATTGCAGAAGAAATTATTAATTTAGAAAATGAAAAACTTTCTGGAAAAGTTGTTACAAAGTTATCATTATTAAAAAATTATTGTCCTGCAGAAGAATATCATCAAAAATATCTTGAAAAGAAATAATAGTGTCTTTGATAACTTCAAATTGGCTAGAAAATAATTTAGAAAAGGTAAAATTATTAGATTGTTCTTGGCATATGCCAAATGTTAAGAGAAATGCATACCAAGAATATCTTAAAGAACACATTCCAGGTGCTGTCTTTTTTGATCTAGACAAAAATTCTGATGCGAACACTGATCTTCCTCACATGTTGCCCGATGCAATTATTTGGGAAGAAATTTTATCCAATCTAGGAATATCTAATAGTGATAGAATAATAATTTATGACAATTCTGACGTGTTAAGCTCATGTAGATGTTGGTATAATTTTCTCTATTTTGGTCATGATCCAAATCTTGTTAGTGTTTTGGATGGAGGTTTAAAAAAGTGGATCTTAGAAAATAAAGTAGTTAACAGTAACAAAGTCAAAATACAAAAATCAGAATACAAATCACAAGAAAATAAAAATTTAGTTAAAAATAAAAATCAAATTGATTCAAATATTAATATAAAAGATTTTCTTGTTGTAGATGCAAGAAGTAAAGAAAGATTTGAAGGAAAAGTTCCAGACCCAAGAAAAAATGTTAGAAGTGGATCAATTCCAAATTCATTTTGTTTGCCATTTAAAGAAATTTTAAATGAAGATAATACATTTAAAAAAACAGACGAAATTTCAAAAAAATTTATGCAAATAATTGATATTAAACATAATAATATTGTATTTTCTTGTGGTTCTGGTGTGACTGCGTGTGTTTTAGCTCTTGCATATTCCCTGGTAAATAATAAATATTCTCCTAAAATTTATGATGGCTCTTGGGCTGAATATGGCAAAATCTAAATTATGAAAACATCTACAAAAATAACAAGCATAATAATCATATTTTTCTTAATCATTGCAACCGTAATTATTGGAAGAACAATGATTGGAAATCACTTCAAAAAAAAATTTAGCAAAAGACCACCTCCAGGAATAATAGTAACTACTACACAAGAGAGAGTTTTTGAAAATGTTATCAGCACATACGGAACTGCAACTCCAATTCAAACGCAATCATTTAAAATTGAAAAATATGAAATACTAAAACCAATAAATTTTAATCAAAAAGTTAAAAAGGGAGATGTTATTGCTAATCTTAAAAATAGAAAAATTATTGCTCCATTTGATGGTATTATTGGTAAAAGAGAGTTCTCTGATGATATAGAAGTTTCAAAATCTTCAATACTAATTAATCTTGAGGATACTAGTTCAATTTATTGTGATGTGGATATACCCGAAATTTTTGTACCATTCATTAAAATAGGTTTACCAGTTGATATAAAATTTTCTGGTTATAAAAATAAAATTTATAAAGGAGAGATTGACTCTTTTGCAAGCAGGATAAGTGAAGACACAAGATCTTTGGTTACAAGAATAAGGATGGACAATATGTCTGGCGAAATACTACCTGGTTCATTTCTAGAAATTTCAATTAAATATGATGTAAGAGACGGTTTAAGTGCACCTGACACAAGTACTATAGTCGAAGGTGAAAATGTATTTATTTATAAAGTTAATGAAAAAAACAAAGTAATGAAAACAAAAGTAACTATAGGTGATAGATATTTGGGCTTTGTAGAAATTTTAGATGGATTAAATAATGGTGATAAAATTGTTGCCGAAGGAACAAAAAAAGTTAGACCAAATCTAACTATAAGACCAATTGAAAAAGGTGCTAAAAAAAAACAAGAAAACTCTAGTTGGGGCAAGAAAAAAAAATCAAAAAAAGGTGAAACAAAAAAAGGTAAATTTGATTGGTTAAAAAATATTTTTAAAAAATCTGAAAAAGAAAAAAAATAATTAAATGTATATAACTGAAGTTAGTATTAAACGACCTGTTGTGGCTTGGGTCATGTCTTTAATCTTAATTATTTTTGGTATATTTGTTTTTTCAGAGTTACCGGTAAGAGAGCTTCCTGATGGTATTCAGCCTCCTGTGGTTCAAGTTCAAACAGATTATAAATCTGCATCAGCAGAAATAGTTGATGAAGAAATAACTCAAAAACTTGAAGATGTTATTGGTGGAGCAGAAGGTATTAAAAATATTGACTCAAGCTCTTTAAATGGAAGAAGTAGAATTAATATTCAATTTAATACAGATATAGACTTAGATGATGCAGCAAATGATATAAGAGAAAGAGTTGCTCGTGTTGTGGATAATTTACCCAGTGAGTCAAATCCACCACAAATTTTAAAACAAGCTGCGGGATTCACGACTACTATGTGGGTAGGACTTTCATCCCCTAATTGGGATGATCTAGAGCTTGGAGATTATGCTGAAAGATATCTTATAGATGCATTTTCAAGTGTACCAAATGTTGGTAGAATTTTAGTTGGTGGATTAAGAGAACTTAGTGTCAGAGTTTGGATAGACCCAATTAAATTAGCAGCAAATAATCTAACGATTCAAGAGGTAGAAAGAGCTTTAAGAAACGAAAATATTAACCTTCCCGCAGGGACATTAGAGGCAAATAATAAAGATTTAACTCTAAATATTGATAAATCTTACACTAACATAGACACAATAAAGCAACTTCCTCTTAGAAAAAATAAAGACAAAGTAATAATTCTTTCTGATGTTGCAAATGTTGAATTTGGGCCTGTTTCAGAAAAAACTTTATTTAAAGCACAAAGAAAAAATGCAGTGAATTTAAAAACTGTTGGAATTGGAATTTATGCAAAAAGTGGAGCCTCAACAGTAGAACTGTCTAAGCAAATAAAAGCGAAAATTAAAGAACTTAACAAAACTTTACCTGATGGATTAAAATTAGAAGTAGCATTTAATAGAGCTACCTACATTGGTGCTGCAATTGAAGAAGTATATAAAAGTTTGATTATTGCTTTTGTTTTGGTTGTTTTAATTATTTATCTTTTTCTAGGTAATCTTAAAGCTGTAATTGTACCAGCAGTAGCATTACCAGTTAGTTTAATTGGTTCATTTCTTGGATTATACATATTTGATTTATCTATAAATATTTTTGTATTACTAAGTTTTATTTTAGCAATTGGAATAATTACTGATGACTCTGTAATTATGACTGATGCTATTTATACAAGGATAGAAAATGGAGAAACACCATTAGTTGCTGCATATAAAGGTTCTAAACAAATTACTTTTGCCATTATTGCAACTACATTGATTTTGGTTGCAGTATTCTTACCATTAATTTTTATAAAAGGAATTTCTGGAACATTATTTAAAGAAACTGCAATAGCATTATCCTTCTCTATTGTGGTGTCATCTTTTGTTGCATTAACTTTATCGCCAATGCTAGGGAGTAAGTTCTTAAATAAAAAAGATAAAATTAATTTTTTTGTAAAAAAATTTAACAATGGGTTTAGATCTTTTACTGGATTTTATATTGATTCACTTAAATATTGGATTAATAAGCAAAAAACTATTTCAATATTTATAATCTTAATCATTTGTGCATCTGCATATCTTTTTAATTTTTCAAAAAAAGAGTTATTACCGATGGAAGATAGAGGCTCTTATTTAATAATAGGATCAACTGATGAAGGGAGCTCATTCGAATACACTCAAGAAAAAGCTCAAATAATCGAGAGTAGAATATTGAGGCTATTGCAAGCAGATGATAGCCCATATGAAAGACTAATAATGAGAGTTCCAGGTTTTGGTAGATCTGCAACAACCTATAATACATTTATTATAATTGCTTTATTAGACGAATGGAAAAACAGAGAAAAAAGTAGCCAAATTGTTCTTAGGGAAGCAATTGGACAAGTAGTTTCGGTCCCTGAAACTTTTGCTTTCCCAATCTCTCCTCAAGGAATAAGAGTTTCGAGTTATAACAAACCAGTACAAATGGTTATTTATGGATCTAGTTACGAGGAACTTGAAGAAATCAAAAGCAATGTTTTAAGAGAACTTAGAAAAAACAGAAACATGTTTCGAATAGACAGTGATTACACAAAAAATAAACCCGAAGTTAAATTAATCACAAATAAAAATCGAGCTAATGATTTGGGTGTATCTACTGAAAATATTGGAAGAACTCTTGAGACTTTATATGGTGGAAAAAGAGTAACTTCTTTTAGTAAAGAAGGAAGAGAATATCCAATAATATTACAACAATATTTAGCTGATAGAAGAGACAAAGATGGGTTATCAAAGATTTTTGTTAGATCTGAAACTACAGGCAAACTAGTTTCTGTTGCAAGTCTTGTAGAGTTTGAAGAAAAAGGAACTGCAGAAGCATTACCAAGATATAATCGTCAGAGAGCTGTTACTATTTCAGCAGCACTTTCTGAGGATTATACATTAACAGAAGCAATAAAATACCTGGAAGATGTTATGATTAGAGTTGCTCCTCAAAATCAGATTACATGGAAAGGAAAATCAGAAGAATTAAAAGAAACAACAAATGAAATATATTTAATTTTTGCGCTTGCGCTATTAACTGCCTACTTAGTAATGGCAGCAACATTTAATTCTTTTGTTCACCCATTTATAATTATCTTAACCGTTCCACTTGCAGTGTTTGGAGGGTTAGTTTTTATTTTACTTTTAAATAGTTCAGTTAATATATTTTCACAAATTGCTTTAATTATTCTAATTGGTATTTCAACAAAAAATAGTATTTTAATTGTAGATTATACTAACCAGATAAGAACAACAGGAGTTACAATTCATGATGCTTTGATAAAAGCTTGTCAGCTTAGAATTCGACCAATCATAATGACTTCTCTAAGTACAATGATAGCAATGCTTCCACTAGTTATCGGAAATATTGGTCCTGGAGCTGGTGAAGGATCAAGATTAGCAGTTGGTTCTACAATTTTAGGCGGAATGATCATTTCAACTTTCTTTACTTTGTATGTAACTCCCACAATGTATTTAGCTCTTGCTAAAAATACTAAGCGTATTGATGCTGTAGATATTGAGTTAAAAAAACAATTAAATTAAAAGATAATATATTTTCTGGTTGTTAAAGATTTACTGCATTTGGCAAGTTGACTTTTGTATTTATTAGATTGATTTTCAACTTTTTTTGCTAACAATATAATTTTTTGATTTTTTTTATAATTTTTATAATTTCCCCAACCCTCATGATACGCAATGTATTGTTTAAAGGCATCTTTTTTGGAAATTTTAAGGATTTTTTCAGTTTTGTTTGTATACCAGCCAATAAAATCAACGCTGTCTTTAAATCTCGTTCTTGTTGCTAATTTATTTCCAGTTTCTTCTTTATACTGTTTCCAAGTTCCTTTTACTGCCTGAGAATAACCAAAAGAGCTTGATGGTCTTTTATATGGAACAACTTTGAATAATTTTTGTCTTGGAGGCTTTGCTAACCAATCAAAATCTGACTCCATTTTGATTATAGCTAATTGCAAATAAATAGGAGTTCCCCATTTTTTTTCTGTTTTTACCGCATGTTTATACCAAAGATATCTTTCAGAAAATATTGAACAACCATCAGCAGTATTTTGAGGAATAGATGAGCAGGCAGTAATTAAAAAAAATATAAGTAATAATAATTTATTATTTACACTTTTTTTCATAAAAATAACATTTATCTTATTTCCAAGTCTGAATAAAAGTTATTTTTCCTTTATCATGTTCATTTTCACAATTTATATGGGCTTTTTTATATTTTTTCATTTTTTTTCTCTAACTTTTTTTTTCCATATCCACGGATACTCGAACTTCATATTCCAAATACCCAATTTGTTCATCATTGCATATTCTTGATCGTTTGCAAATTTTCCTTTTGAATAGCGAGGCCAATCAAAAGCATAACCATTTCTCACCATAAAAACTGACAAATTTTCCTCTTTAACAAAACACTCTCCTAGTAATCTTTTGTATTTGTCTTTATTTTTTTCAATTTTACAATTTACAAAATTACTTCCAATTTTTTTTATCAATTTATCCTTGGAGATTTGTCCACAAAAAACTTCTTCATTATTTTCAATACAAGTTTGTTTTTTGCCTCTGAAATAGCTTTCTGGAGCATCTATTCCACCAAAACGAATTTTTTTTCCATTAATCTTTATAGTATCTCCATCAACGACAATGGCATTTCCTTTGATGATATTCTTTTCATCACTATAAGAAAAAGAGAAAGAAAATAAAATTACTATAGCAAGGCTACTTAAAGTCAGACTTAGCTTTTTCATTAAGCTCGTCCATTTTATTTCGAATTTCTTCATCTGATATGTTGTGATCTTTTAAGTCTTCCTTAACTTTCCTAAATACATCCTCGTCACCTGCTTCGGCAAAATCTGCTTTTATTACAGATTGTATATACTCTTTTTCTTGATCTGTACTATAACCTAAAATTTTAGATGCCCATTCGCCAATATATTTATTTTTACGAGCACTAATTTTAAATTGCAATTCTTCATCATGTGCGAATTTTTTTTCAAAACCTTTTTCTCTTTCATCAAATGAACTCATTTTGATCTCCTAAAAGTAAGTAATTTATATAAAATTAAGGATAATATTACCCCTAATACATTACCAAGTAAATCTGCTACTTCGAAACCTCTATTTGGAACAATAATGTGCATTAATTCCAAGAATATTGAAACTGAAAATAAATAGTATGAAATTTTTTTTAAATCTTTTTTAAAAGACAAAATTCCTAATAGTGAAAAAATTATAAAAACATATACATGATTAGATGAAAAAATAATAAAATCTCTAGTCAATTGTGGTTGGATATTACAATCATTATATAAAAAGCAACCAAAAATACTTCCCGGATAAAGATAAAAAATAAACAAAAATAAATTTGAAATATAAAATGATAGCTTTAAGAATCTCATAATTGCTCTATATTAAAAAAATAATCATGAGTCACTTAATACTAGTTAGACACGGACAAAGCGAATGGAATTTAGAAAACAGATTTACGGGTTGGGTAGATGTAGATTTGGCCCCAAAAGGAAAACTAGAAGCTTGTAAAGCAGGTGAGTTAATAAAAGAACTCAATTTAGATATAAATCATTATTTTTCATCCTATCAAAAAAGAGCAATTGAAACTTTAAAATTAATATTAATCACAATGAGAATTAAGAATGACAAAGTAATTAAAGCTTGGGAGTTAAATGAAAGACATTATGGATCTTTAACTGGTTTAAATAAAGATGAAATGAAAAAAAAACTAGGAGAAGATAAAATTCACATTTTCAGAAGATCGTGGGATAAACCTCCTGAACCATTAAGTAAAAATAATCCTTATCATCCTGTGAATATTGAAATTTACAAAGACATACCTAAGGATAAAATACCGGATACTGAGTCTTTAAAAGACACTTATGATAGAGTAATTCCATATTTCAAAAAAAATATAGAAAAAAAAATAAGTGAGAATGTAATGATTTCTGCTCATGGAAATTCTATTAGGTCACTCTGTAAGTATTTATTTGATATAAGTGATCAAGAAATTTCAAAATTAGAAATTCCAACAGGCAATCCTTTAATTTTAAAATTTGATGAAAATATTAAATTACTAGATGCAAAATATTTGGATAAAGAAAGAGCAAAAGACTTAATTAAGTTTAGTTAATTTAATTTTTTAAATATCTCAATATCAGTTAAATGTATAAATTCATTTAAACTTTCATATCCATATAAATCTTTTTTATCTAATAAATTATTCCAAATTTCAGACATTGGAAAATTGTTTTTGCTTATATCTTGAAATACTTTTCTGTTTAATATTTGACAACCGGTATATATAAATTCTTTTTTAATTTTTTTGGATAATATATTTCCGTCTAAATTAAAATCCCCTTTGAATCTAATATCAAAACTTATATTTTTTTTTACTACCATTAATAAATTTTTAATTTTATTTTTAAAATAAAATTCCTCCATTTCATTAAATGTACTAATGTAATTTGAATTCCATAAAGTATCTGGATTTAAAGTTACAAAATCTTCTTCATCTGAGTTTTTAATTAAATTATATATTCCACCTCCAGTATCTAATATTTTTTCACCATCATTTATAATATCTATATTTAAAGGATAATTTTTCTTTTCAATAAAATTTTTTATCTGTTCACTTAAATAAAAAGTATTAATTTTAATTTTATTTATTCCAATAGATGCAACAAACTTCAAAGTATTATCTAATAAATTTACATTTTTAACTTTTAATAATGGCTTAGGGATATCGTCTGTTATTGGCGAAAGTCTTTTTCCATAACCTGCACATAATATTAAAGCTGTTTTAACTTTCATTGTTTCTAATTTTTTTTGGAAAATTTTTATCTATAATAATTTTTAAATCGTTAAACTTTGTATTATTATTAATTCTATTTTCTATTAATTTCCATGCATGAGGTATAAGTTTTAAATATTGATGTTTTTGGTCTCTTTTGGAAAGCCTAGAAAATATTCCAATAATTTTAAAATTTCTTAGTACTGACAATATTTCAAAGTCATTCCTAAATTTATCCTTATCTAATGATTTATTATTTTTGATAAATTCATTAAAAATTTTTTCTTTTAAGTTTTTATTTGTTTTAAGACGGACATCATCAATTAATGAGGCAAGATCATACGCTACATTACCGAAAACTGCATCTTGGCTGTCTATTAATCCAAGGCCTTTTTTGGTTATCATTATATTTGAAATATGAAAGTCACGATGAACAAATACTTTTTTTTTATAATTTAATTTGTTTAATAATTTTTTAAAAATTTCTGATAATTTTTTTTTTTCAATATTTTTTTTACCTTTTATGATCTTTGGTAAATACCATTTTAAAAATAAATTCGCTTCATTAATTAATTTTTCTTTTGAATAAATTGGAATTTTATATTCAGTATTTATAAATGTTTTTATTTTTTTGGTTTTAATTTTTTGAATCCTATTAAGTAAAAAAATAATCTTTTTATAATAAAATAATTGATTTTTTTTTTTTTTACTTAAAAATTGAAAAACGGTCAAATCTCCAAAATCTTCTATTTCTATAAAATTTTTATTGTAATTATTTTTTATCAATTTTGGAGCTAATAAATTTTTTTTAATTAAAAGATTATTTATCGCTGAATAAATTAATAAATTATTTTTTTTTTCTTTTTTGGAATAAACAATAATTGAATTCTGCTTAAAATTTTTATTTCTATAAAATGATCTAAAAGATGCATCACCAGATAACTTTTTAAGTTTATTTAAATTCATCAATAAAACTAATTCTATTACTTGGCGAAATTGTAAGAAATCTTTTCTTATACTCTTCATCATACTCAAAAATTAAATCTATTACGTTATTTGTTTTATAATTTTTAATTATTTCGGGCCACTCAATTAATGTTATTTGATCAGAAATATCTTCGAAAATACTTAAATTAATTAATTCTTTTTCATTATTGATCCTATATAGGTCATAATGTTTTATCACTAACCTTTCTAAGTTATATTCATTAACTAAATTAAAAGTTGGACTGGGTATTTCTGTTAATGATTGATTATTATTTTTTTGTAAAAAATTTATTAAATATTTTATAAAAGTTGTTTTACCAACTCCTAACTCTCCTTTGAAAAATATAATATTTCCAGCTTTAATATTTTTGGAAAATATTTCTGCAACCGATCTTGTTTTTCCTTCTTCTGAGATATTAATTCTGCTACTTTTAGTAGCGGTATGCATCTGGTTTATAAGGTCCTTCTGTTGTAACACTAATATAATCAGCTTGTTCTTTTGATAATTTAGTAAGCTTAGCTCCAACTTTTCCTAAATGTAACCTTGCAACTTTCTCATCAAGATGTTTTGGTAATACATATACCTTTTTTTCATATTTGTCAGAATTATTCCATAGTTCTATTTGCGCAGTAACCTGATTGGTAAATGAAGCGCTCATAACAAAACTTGGATGACCAGTTGCACATCCTAAATTTACAAGCCTTCCTTCGGCTAATAAAATAAGTCTTTTATTATCTGGAAAAGTAATTTCATGAACTTGTGGTTTAATTTCGTCCCATTTATAATTTTTTAGAGCTTCTACTTGTATTTCATTATCAAAGTGACCAATATTACATAGTATCGCTCTGTCCTTCATTGCTCTCATATGATCTGCTGTTACTATATCTTTATTTCCTGTAGCAGTAACAACAATATCTGCTTGTCCAATCATCTCGTCCATCAAGACAACTTCATAACCTTCCATCGCAGCTTGAAGTGCACATATTGGATCTGTTTCTGTAACCATTACTCTAGCACCACTTTGACGTAAAGATGCTGCGCTTCCTTTTCCAACATCTCCGAAACCAGCAACAATAGCAACTTTTCCTGACATCATAACATCTGTTGCTCTTTTAATTCCATCAACTAAACTTTCTCTACATCCATATAAATTATCAAATTTTGATTTTGTCACTGAGTCGTTTACATTAATAGCAGGTACTAACAGCGTTCCTTTTTCTTCCATTTTTTTTAGAGCCAAAACTCCAGTTGTTGTTTCTTCACTTAAACCTTTTATATCTTTTAATAAATCTTTATAATCTTTGTGCATAAGAGCAGTTAGATCACCACCATCATCTAAAATCATATTGGGTTTCCAATCTTTTTTACCTTCGATTGTTTGTTTTACACACCACCAATATTCCTCCTCGGTCTCACCTTTCCAAGCAAATACCGGAATACCTGCTTTTGCTATTGCTGCTGCAGCATGATCTTGAGTAGAAAATATATTGCATGAAGACCATCTTACTTCTGCGCCAAGATCAACTAAAGTTTCTATTAAAACTGCTGTTTGAATTGTCATGTGTAAACAACCTAAAATTCTTGCACCTTTAAGGGGGTGTTTCCCTTTATATTCTGTTCTTAACGCCATTAAGCCAGGCATTTCAGTCTCCGCTAAAGAAATTTCTTTTCTTCCAAATTCTGCTTCATTTATATCTTTAACTTTATAATCGCTCATTTTAATCTATCCTTTCAAATAATTTTTGGCTTTTATCAATTTTGAACAAATAATCAACTTATCATTAAACCGCAGGAAAAATTATTTCAACTTTTGCACCTTGATTTTTATTATTTGTAGCAATTACCTCTCCATTATGAAGTTCGACAAGATTTTTAACTATATTTAACCCTAAACCAGAATGTTCTCCAAATTTTTCAGGTCTATTGCTATAAAATCTATTAAAAATTTTATCAGTATTTTTTTCACTAAATCCAATTCCTTGATCAATAACGACTAATGATAATTTGTTATTGTATTTTTTAGATATTTCAACAATTATTTCTTGATTGTTTTTACTGAAAGAAATTGAATTTTCTAAAAGGTTGGCAATTATTTGTTCAATTCTATTTTCGATACCAAGTATGTTGTACCCTTTTCCACCATTAGTTTTTAATTTGATACCGATAGATCTTTTTGAATCATAAATACTATTAAATTCATCTACTACAGATTTAGCAATATTACTTAAATCTATTTTTTTCATTCTTTCAGATGAAATTGCAGCTTCATCTTTTAGCATCTGAGAATAATCAGTAATTAATCTTTCAATCCTTTCAACATCATGTGAAACAATTCCAACTAGTTTATTTCTTAGTTCTTTATCATCTGTTTCAGAAATTATTTCTGAAGCACTTTTTAATGATGCCAAAGGATTCCTAATTTCATGAAGCAAATCTGTCGAATAATTTTCTGCAGTTGTTATTCTTTTATTAAGTTCATTTGTCATTTCATCTAGAGAATTGGATAGAACACCTAACTCATCATTTCTTTTCATTACGTTTTCAATATTTGATTTTTCATCACTTTTGTCTTTTATTATTTTTGTAAAAGTAACAAGATTTTTTATTGGCTTTAAAAAATATCTATTAAGAACAAAAGAAAAAATTAAAATAACTATAACTACTAATATTGCCGTCCTAATTATAAAATTTTTTCTTTCATTAATGGCAATTTTAACATCATTCGCATTCTCAATAATTGCTAAATATCCAATATTTTTATTATCATAAAATACATTTTTAATCGTTATTAACAAAAACTGATCATAAGTTTCTTCTGTAAAAGTATATGGATTTCCAAAATTACTTGAGTTTGAATAATTTTTTAATTTTGAATCTATGGATAACTTTTTTCTATTGTCTATATTTCTTTTTTCTTTTTTCTTTTGAATTTTATTTTTATTAAGATCATTCATTTCTATAATTTCAAGTTTTTGAGAAAATGCCCTTGGGTCTAAATCTAAAGTATCGGTATCTCCAATTAATTTAAATTCATTATCAAAAATTTGAACCCTATCTAAATTTTGAAAAAGAAATCTAGTTGAAAATAAAAAATTTCTAATATCAAATTCATTAAATTTTATTTTTAATCTATTTATATTTTCAATTGTATTATTTAATATTTCTATATGTTTGGAAGTTTTCTCTTTTATTAACGATGGTTTAATACTATTTAAATAAAATAAAGTTAAAATTCCAATAATTAAAAAAACTAGAAAATTAATAAATAAAAATTTTTTTAGTATAGATAAGTTTTTTAAAAAATAACTTAACATTATTTAACATTCCACCGATATCCACTTCCATATCTTGTTTCAATTGCTGAAAAATTATTATCGACCTTTTTAAATTTTTTTCTAATTCTTTTTACATGACTATCAATAGTTCTATCTTCAATATCGGTGTCTTCTCTGTAGGCAACATCCATTAATTGTGACCTCTCTTTAATTATACCAGGTCTTTTAGCCAACTCTTTTACTATCAAAAACTCAGTGGTTGTTAGTTTGTCCGGAAGTTGTTTTCCATCCCACTCACATTCAAGCTGTGAAGGATCTAGTTTCAATTTTCCATGAGAAATAACATTTTTAATTTCTTCTAAATTATTATTTTTTTTTCTTAGTTGAACTCTAATTCTTTCTATTAATACTTTTGTTGAAAAACCTCCAGATTTTTTTACAAAATCATCTGCGCCTAATTTTAAACCAAGTAATTCATCAACTTCTTCATCTTTGGAAGTTAAAAAGATTACAGGCATTGAAGTTTTTTTTCTTAATTTTTTTAATAATTCTTCACCATCCATCCTTGGCATTTTTATATCTATGACCGCTAAATCTGGGGGAGTTCTTGATAAACCTATCAATGCACTTTCTCCGTCTAAATAGGTTTGAATATTAAAACCTTCTTTTTCAAGTGCAATACTTAAACTGGTAAGTATATTTCTATCATCGTCTACTAAAGCAATTGTATGATTCATAAATAATTATAAAAATACTAAATTGTTCTAATTTGGGCAATCTAATTAAATTAATGAAGCATTCCCCAATTATCACCAACATTAACATCTACCGTTAAGGGTGTAGTAAAAGAATGATAATCACTTTTAGCTACACTCATCATTTCTTCTTTGATGATCTTGATCATTGTTTTTTCTTCACCTTTTGGAACTTCAAATATTAATTCATCGTGAATTTGTAATAACATTTTTGATTTTGTATTTTTTTCATCAATTAATTTTTTTTCTAATCTAATCATTGCTAATCGCATAATTTCTGATGCAGATCCTTGAATTGGTGCATTAATTGCTGCACGTTCTTGAAAGTTTCTTACATTGTAATTTTTATCATTTATGCCATTAAAATGAGATCTTCTTCCAAAAATATTATTTACATATCCACTTTTTCTACAAAATTTAATTGTGTTGTCCATATAAACTTTAATCTCAGGAAATTTTGCAAAATATGCGTCTAAAAATTCCTCTGCTTCATAATTAGAAACATTAATCTGTTTTGCTAAGCCGTATTGTGAGATGCCATAAATAATCCCAAAATTTATTGCTTTAGCTTTTCTTCGATGATCTTGATCGACTTTTTTTATATCAATATTAAAAATCTGACTTGCGGTTAAAGAATGGATATCCTCATTATTTTTAAAAGCTTTTTTGAGTTCTTTAACTTCAGCGAGATCTGCTAAAATTCTCATTTCAATTTGATTATAATCAGCAGATATTAATAAATGACCTTTTTTAGCAGTAAAAGCTTTTCTAATATCTTTGCCATCTTCTGATTTTATAGGAATATTTTGCAAATTAGGATCACTTGATGCTAATCTTCCTGTTGTAGTGGCTGCTAATAAAAATGATGTATGCACTCTTTTAGTTTGTGGATTAATATGCTCAGGCAATGCATCTGAATAGGTATTTTTTAATTTTGAAACTTGTCTCCAATCTAAAACTAACTTTGGAAATTTATGTCCTTTAAACGCTAAATCCTCTAAAACACTAGCACTTGTTGCAAAGCTTCCTTTTTTAGTTTTTTTTAATCCTGCAATCTTAAGATCATTATAGATTATTTCTCCTAATTGTTTTGGAGACGCAATATTAAATTCTTTTTTAGAAATCTTGAAAACTTCTTTTTCTAGATTTTTAATTTTTTTTTCAAATTTTAAAGATAATGATTTTAAAAATTTACTATCAACCTCAACTCCTTCCATTTCCATAAAAGCAAGAATTTTTATTAATGGCTTTTCAAATATCTCATAAATATTGATCATCTTTTCTAATTTTAAATTTTTAATAAATTTTTTGTATAATCTAAAAGTAATATCTGCATCTTCTGCGGCATAATCTTTAGCCTTATCGATCTCTACTTCGCTAAAATTGATTTGTTTTTTTCCAGTACCAACTATCTCTTTAAATGAAATAGTTTTATGTCCTAAATGAATTTCTGATAATGTATCCATATTGTGTCTATTTTTTCCTGCATCTAAAACATAGGACATCAGCATAGTATCCTCCATTGAGGAAATATTTATTCCATGTTTGAATAAAACTATAAAATCATATTTTATATTTTGACCAATTTTTTTAACACTATGATCTTCCAATAACGGTTTTAGTTTTTTAATAACAATATCTTTTTTAATACATTTTGAAGAATTATGACCAATTGGGATATAACAAGCTTTACCAATTTTTGAACAAAGCGAAATTCCAACTAAATCAGCTTGATGAGGATCTAAAGAAGTTGTTTCTGTATCAACGGCAACTTCACCTATTTCTTCTGCTTCCTGAATCCATAGATCTATTTGTTTTGCATCTGTGATTAAATAATAATTTTTATTATTAATTGGTTTTTGGCTTTCTAATACCTTTGTTTCTGTCGCTGAACTTGATAATTCAGGTTCGCCATATGCTGAAATTGCAGAACTTAATAATCTATTAAACTCCATTTCTCTTAAAAATTTATATAATTTATCTTTATCTATATCTTTTAAAATAAATTCACTTAAATCTATTTTTATTGGAGAGTTATGCTTCAACGTAACAAGTTGCTTACTTACCAACGCCTTGTCTTTATTTTCTATAAGTGTTTCTCTTCTTTTATTTTGTTTAATTTCATGAGCAGATTTTAAGAGTTTTTCTAAAGTTCCATATTTATTGATTAATTCAGCGGCAGTTTTTATACCTATTCCTGGAACTCCTGGAACATTATCACTACTATCTCCCGCAAGAGATTGAACATCAATTACTTTTGAGGCATCAACTCCAAACTTATTCATTATATCTTTCTCTGAAATAAATTTATTTTTCATAGGATCAAAAATTCGAACACCTTTTTTGTAAAGTTGCATCAAATCTTTATCTGATGAGACTATTGTAACTTTTGCACCTATTTTAAGAATTTTTTCCACGTAAGTTGCAATTAAATCGTCTGCCTCATAGTTTGGAAGATCAACAGAAGGTAAATTAAAAGCTAATACAGATTTTCTAATATACTCAAACTGAGGAACTAAATCATCAGGAGCTTCAGATCGATTAGCTTTATAATCTCTGTAAATTTCATTTCTAAATGTTTGTCTAGCAGAATCAAAAATTACCGCAAAATGAGTTGGTTTTTGCAAGTTTTGATTTGATTTTGAATCTTCTAAAAGTTTGAAGAGCATGCTACAAAATCCACTCACTGCACCTGTTGGAAGTCCATCACTTTTTCTAGTCAAAGGTGGCAAAGCATAATATGCTCTAAAAATATAACCCGATCCATCAATCAAATAAAAGTGATCAGTTTTTTTTATTTTACTCATATAATAATGTTATCTTATTTCTCTTAATGTTATAAATGTATAACCATATATGGATAAAAAAAACGTCGTACATGTTAAAAACTTAAAAAAAACTTATTCAAAAAAAGGTATAAATCGCGTTGAAGCGTTAAAAAATTTAAACTTAGAGGTGAAAGAAGGTGAAATATTTGGTTTGCTCGGTCCAAACGGTGCTGGAAAAAGTACATTTATAAATATTCTTGGAGGGTCAGTAATTAAAAGTGAAGGCAATGTAAATGTGTGGGGTTTTGATTTAGATAAAAGCCCGAGACAAGTAAGAGCATCCATAGGAATAGTTCCGCAAGAAGTAAATGTAGATCCATTTTTTAGTCCAAAAAAGTTATTAGAATTACAAGCAGGATTATATGGAGTTAAAAAAAAAGATAGAATAACTGATACAATTCTAAAATTAGTATCATTAGAAAAAGAAGCAAATAGCTATACCAGAAGTTTGTCTGGAGGAATGAAAAGAAGGCTATTGGTAGCAAAAGCCATGGTTCATCAACCACCAATAATAATATTGGATGAACCAACTGCTGGGGTAGATGTAGAACTTAGGAAAAAATTATGGGAAAATGTCAGGTCATTAAATAACAAAGGTGTAACTATTATACTTACAACTCACTATTTAGAAGAAGCTGAAAAAATGTGTGATAGAATAGGAATTTTAAGTGACGGAGATTTAGTAGCTCTAGATACAACTAAAAATCTTTTAAATAAGATACAAACTAAGATAGTTAACATTATAACAGATAAAAAAGTAAATATTAACGAAAATACTTTTAAATCATTAAAAATTAATTCAAATGAAAAAAATAAATTATGTATTTCTTATGAAAAAAGCAAAATTAATATTGACCAAATTATCAATCATTTAAATGCTCAAAATATAAAAATATTTGATATTTCTACAGATGATGGTGATCTAGAAGACGTATTTTTAAGGTTAACAAAAAACTAGATTAATTATTTTTTAAGATGTAAAATAAACCCAATGGAACTTGTAAAAACAATATCTAATAATAAAGTAATTAAAATTATTTTAATTTCTCTTTTGGGTTCAATATTATTGACCATTTCCGCAAAAATTAAAATTCCCTTTTATCCAGTGCCTATGACAATGCAAACTTTTGTTGTCTTATTCTTGGGTATATCATTTGGTTATAAAGTTGGAGTAACAACAATTTTTTTATATCTACTAGAAGGTATTGCAGGTTTGCCTGTATTTTCTAATTCTCCAGAAAAAGGAATAGGTGTTGCATATTTTATAGGTCCAACAATGGGATATTTAATCGGATTTATATTTGCATGCTTTCTCGCAGGTTACTTTAAATATAATTCTAATTATTTTATTAATTTTTTAAAAATTTTAGTATCAACATCAATTATTTATTTTTTTGGCATCATATGGTTAGGAACTTTAATTGGTTGGGATAAGCCAATTCTTCAATTAGGAGTTTTTCCTTTTCTATTGGCAGAATTATTTAAAATTTTATTATTAACTTTATTAGTAAATAAAATTATAAGATTAAGAAAATTTATTTAGGAGACCTTTTTGATAAAATTCTTTGCAATGTTCTTCTATGCATTTTTAGACGCCTAGCAGTTTCTGATACATTTCGATTGCATAATTCAAATACTCTGTGTATATGCTCCCACTTGACTCTGTCAGCCGACATAGGATTTTCTGGAGGTGAAGCTTTTTTATTTGGATCAGCTAAAAGAGCTTTTTCTACGTCATCTGCGTCCGCAGGTTTTGCCAAATAGTCAATAGCACCTTCTTTAATTGCGGCAACAGCCGTTGGGATGTTTCCATAACCTGTTAGCATTATTATTCTGCTATCAGGATTATTAATTTGAATCTCTTTTACAACCTCAAGTCCATTTCCATCATTTAGTCTTAAATCTACAACTGCAAAAGCTGGTTTTTTTAATTTTACAGATTCAATTCCAATTTTTACACTCTCAGCTTGTGAAACTTGAAAACCTTTTTTTTCCATAGCTCTTGAAAGTCTTTCTCTAAATGGATTATCGTCATCTACAATTAAGAGCGAATTATCCTTAAATTCACTTATCTTTTTTATGTTCTGAATTTCTTTCATTAAGCAATATATATGGAAATTATTTTCTTTATTTCAACGCAATTATTTACTTTACTTTAGTTAACATATCCCATAAATGCTGGATTTATATAGAAATTGCATAACAGATATGCGGTTTTTTTTGTTAAATTTTTTTTGAGGTATTATATGGAAAAATTTAAATCAGTTGATGAACTAGTTAAACAACTGAAACCAACAGAGCCGGTTTATTGTATTAGAAGAAAATCTATAAAATTATCTTCTAAATATTTTAGAAATAAATTCCCAGGAAAAATACTCTATGCTGTTAAAACTAATCCAAATCCGATTGTACTTCAAACAATTGTAAAAAGTGGAATTAATGATTTTGACATAGCTTCAATAAAAGAAATAGAGGCAATTAAAAAAATAAGCCCAAATGCAAAATGTTCTTATATGCACACTGTCAAAAGTAGAGAAAATATTAATGAAGCATATTTTAAGCATGGCATAAAGACTTACTCATTGGACACAAAAGATGAGTTAATTAAAATTATTGAAAGCACAAATCATGCGAAAGATTTAGAATTATTTGTAAGAGTGGCAGTTTCAAATGAACATGCAGAAATAGACTTATCAAAAAAATTTGGAGCTAATATCTCAGAAGCTTCTGGCCTCTTAAGATTGACCAAACAATATTCAAAAAAAATAGGATTAAGTTTTCACGTTGGTTCTCAATGCATGCATCCAATATCTTATACTAAGGGAATTGCTGAAATCGGTAGTATTATTAAAAAAACAAAAATTATACCAGATGTAATAAACATAGGGGGAGGTTTTCCAACTATATATCCTGATTTAATTCCGCAAACACTGGATAATTATTTTAAAGAAATTAATAATGCTTTATCAAATTTAAAATTAAATAAACTTCCAGAGATAATTTGTGAGCCTGGTCGAGCTATTGTTGCCGAGAGTGGCTCAACAATTGTAAGAGTAAATTTAAGAAAAAAACAAAAACTTTATATAAACGATGGAACCTATGGAACACTTTTTGATGCTGGTGTACCAAATATAGTTTATCCTTCAAGACTTATAAAAATCGGAAAAAATAATTCAAAAAAACTAACATCATTTGATTTCTATGGGCCAACATGTGATAGCTTGGATTATATGAAAGGCCCTTTCATCTTACCAAATAATATAAAAGAAAATGATTATATTGAATTAGGTCAATTGGGTGCTTATGGCCTAACATTTAGAACTGAATTTAATGGATTTTATTCAAATAATATATTTGAAGTAGAAGATGATCCAATTATGACAATGTATTGCAAAGAAACTAATAAAGAGTTTCTTGTTGCTTAATGTCAGAAAATAAAAATCTATCTAATAACAGAAAAAAAGATCTTTTAAGTAAAGAGGTTGAACACATTGATATTACAAAATTTGATTCAAGAGAAATTATTTCATCAATGGAAAAAATGTCATTTGTTTCTAGGGAAACTGCAAACGCTGCCAATATATTTAGCGAAATGTTAAAAGATAAAGATTGTTCAATATTTTTAACCTTGGCAGGATCAACTTCTGCAGCAGGATGCATGCATATTTATAGAGATTTAGTTAAATATAATATGGTTGATGCAATAGTGGCTACTGGGGCATCAATAATAGATATGGATTTTTTTGAAGCACTAGGTTTTAAGCATTACCAAGGTTCTCAATTTCAAGACGACACTGAATTAAGAGAAAATTATATTGATCGAATATATGATACTTATATTGACGAGGATCAACTTCAAATGTGTGACAAAACAATTGGAGAAATTGCTGATAAACTTGAACCAAGAAGTTACACTTCAAGAGAATTTATCTTTGAAATTGGAAAATATTTAAAAACTAATGCAAAGAAAAAAGGTTCATTGATTGAAATGGCTTATGACAACAATGTTCCAATTTTTTGTCCTGCGTTCACAGACTCTAGCGCTGGATTTGGTTTAGTCATGCACCAAGAAAGAAATCCAATAAATCATATTACTATAGATTCAATTAGAGAGTTTAGAGAATTAACTGAAATAAAAATAAGGTCTAAAGGTACAGGTTTATTTATGATTGGTGGTGGTGTTCCTAAAAACTTTATTCAAGATACAGTTATCTGCGCAGAGTTACTTGGGAAAAAAGTCGACATGCACAAATATGCAGTGCAAATTACAGTTGCAGATTCTAGAGATGGAGCTTGTAGTAGCTCAACCCTTAAAGAAGCAAGTTCATGGGGTAAAGTTGATGTAACAAAAGAACAGATGGTATTTGCTGAAGCAACTACAGTATTGCCTCTGATAGCAAGTGATGCTTATCATAAAGGGGAGTGGAAAAATAGAAATAGAAAAAACTTCTCAAAAATATTTGGTTAAAAATTGAATTATTTATCTAACAAACAAGGTTTTTTAGGAATTGATAATAAGTTTTCAATTAAAGAAAAAGTTGTTGTTGTTCCATTTGGTTTAGAAAAAACTGTTAGCTATGGTGGAGGCACCAAAAATGGACCAAAAGAAATTATTAAAGCTTCCCATCAAGTAGAGCTTTATGATGAAGAATTAAATTGTGAACCATATAAAAAGATTGGAATTAAAACACTTAAGCCATTTAAAATTGATAAAAATATTAATAAAGCTCTCAACAAAATTTCAAAAATAAACGAAGAAATTTTAAACAAAAACATATTCCCCTTAACATTTGGTGGAGAACATTCAATCACTCCCGGATGTATCGCTCCTTTTGCTAAGAAACATAAAAAATTATGCTTGTTACATTTTGATGCCCATGCAGATTTAAGGGACAGCTATGATGGTGAAAAATATTCTCATGCATCTGCAATTAGAAGATGTTTGGACTATAAAAATGTGTCTGTAGTATCTTTTGGAATAAGAAACATTTCTAAAACTGAAGTTACTTACTTTAAAAAAAATTCTAACAGAATTAAAATTTTTTGGGCTAAAGACAAAAAAAAATGGAATTTAAATTCATTCAAAAAATTAATAAAAAATAAGACAGTTTATTTAACTTTCGATGTTGATGGACTTGATAGTAGTATTATGCCAGCTACTGGAACCCCAGAGCCGGGTGGTTTATTGTGGGACGAAACTTTGAAAATAATTAAAATTGCAATGAAAAATTCAAAAATTGTTGGCGCTGATATTAATGAGCTAGCCCCAATAAAAGGCTTTAATTCATATAATTTTCTTGTTGCAAAATTAGCCTATAAAATTTTGTCTTATAAATTTCTTTATTAAGCAACTGGCTTAAATGTATTTAGTAATAATCTAAATGGCACAAGCATCACTAAAGCTACAAAAAGCTTAACTGCTAGATCTCCTAAAGAAAGAGTTAACCAAGGAACTCCTGTTCCAACAAAAGCAATAGAAAAAAATAAAAAAGTATCAACTATAGATCCTATTGATGAAGATATGAGCGGAGCAACATACCAACTATTTTTCCTTAGCTTATCAAAGATTTGGACATCTAGTAATTGTGAAACTAAAAAAGCTGAACCTGAACCAATGGCTATTCTTATTGATACTAGATCAGCAAAATTTGTTGAAAAAAATAAAGTAAATATAATTCCAATTAAAAAACCTAAGTAAACTATTTTACGAGCAATAATTTTTCCATAAGTTCTATTTGCTAAATCTGTTATTAAAAAAGCTAAAGGGTAACTAAAAGCTCCGTATGTTAATATTTTGTTTAGTCCGTAATGATTCACTGGGAATTGAACTAGAAAATTTGAAGATAAAACAACCACTCCCATAAGAAATGAGAGTAAAATGAATTTTTTATTCATTAAGCTGATTTGCTGAGTAATGATTTCTTTAATTTTTTTAATCTTGAAGATAGATATTTTGATTTTACAGATTTTATAAATTCATCAAAGCTACCTTTTTTATCTACTGATCTAACTCCAGCATTTGATACAGTAAGCTTCAAACTTTTTTTTAAAATTTCACTCTTAAACTTTACTTTTTTTAAATTTGGTAAAAATCTTCTCTTAGTTTTATTGTTAGCGTGACTAACATTGTGGCCTTTAAGAGGATTTTTTCCAGTAAGTTCACATTTTTTAGACATAAATAATGAGACTGTATAGGATCTGAATCTTAATGCGTCAAGTTCAATATTTTGTTCCAACGGCCTCTGAAATATTTTTAAAACCTTTATTTTTCAATATATCAATTAATTCAGAACTAATTGAGGAAGCTATACCCGGTCCTTTATAAACCATACCAGTATAAAGTTGTACAAGACTAGCTCCTCTGATAATTTTTTCAAAAGCAGACTTACCTGAATCTACCCCTCCTACTCCAATTATTTTTATCTGATTGCCAACAAGTTTATAAAATTTACTAATTATGTTATTTGAAACCTGATATAGAGGTTTTCCTGAAAGACCTCCTTTTTCTAATTTATTAATATTATTCAATTTATCTCTATTTTTATCAGAAGTATTTGAAATAATAATAATTTCTATTTCCTGATCTAATAGAATGTTTGAAACAACTTCAATTTGTTGATCATTTAAATCTGGTGATACTTTTACTGCAATTGGAACTTTTGAAGTTAATTTTACTTTTTCATTTTTCAATTCTTTTATCAAAGAATTAAGTTCATCTTGGTTATGAAAATCCCTAAGATTTTCTGTGTTTGGTGAAGAAATATTGATCGTTATATAATCGGCTAAACTATGAAATTTCTTAAAGCAATTAATATAATCCTCTATTCTATTTTCAGAATCTTTGTTTGGTCCTATATTTATTCCAAGAATTCCTTTTTTATTTTCTTTAAAAATCCTAGAGCTAATTTCTTCTGATCCAGAATTATTAAACCCAAGTCTATTTATTAAAGCTTCATCTTCTTCTAGTCTAAATACTCTAGGTTTTGGATTTCCATACTGTGGTTTTGGAGTAATGGTACCAACCTCTACAAAACCAAAACCAAGATTAAATAGAGGGTTGTAAACTTCTGCGTTTTTATCAAATCCAGCAGCAATACCAACTGGACTGGAAATTTTTTTTCCACAAAAATTAGTTTCTAATATTTCACTTTTTATGATTTTGTTAATTGGAAAATTATTTAATTTTAATGCTTTAATGGCTAAAGAATGGGCAATCTCTGGGCTAAACTTAAATATAAATGGTCTAAAAAAATTAAACATTTCTTAATTTATTTTTTATCAACTCCTTAGTTTCTTGCACTCCAAAAAAGCTTATGAAAAAACCCATTCTTGGTCCATTTTCATCTCCGAAAACAACTTCATAAATAAGCTTAAACCAATTTCTAAGATTTTCTTTGTAACCATTTTCTTTTCCAACAGTATAAATATTCGTCTGAATATCTTCTGGTTTCATTCCATCATCACACTTATCGAGAGCTTCAATTAAAGCTTCTAATGCAGCTTTTTCATTCTCATTCGGTTTTTTATAGACTTTCTTTGATTTTATTACATCATTAAAATATTTAATTGCATACTCAATTAAATTATCAAATATTGGATAACTACTTTCCGAAATATCCTTTTTATATTTTTTTACAAACTTCCAAAGTAATTCCTTTGAGTCTGCATTGCTCGTTTCAACTAAATTTAGCAACATTGAAAAAGACATAATATAATTTTCATTAGGTATTTTTCCGTTATGAACATGCCAGACTGGGTTCATTAATTTTTGTAACTCGTTTTGGCTTTTGCCTTTTTCTATAAAGTCTAAATATTCGTCTACAGCTTTTGGCACAACTTCATTATAAAGTTTTTTAGCTCTTTTTGGATTTTGGTACATGTATAATGATAAACTTTCAGGTGATGCATATTCTAACCATTGATCAATGGTTATACCGTTTCCTTTCGATTTGGATATCTTCTCTCCTTTTTCATCTAAAAACAGTTCATAAGCAAATCCAGACGGATTTGATTTTCCAAGTAATCTTATAATCTTCGTCGACAAAATTGCGCTTTCTATAAGATCCTTTCCATACATTTCAAAATCTACATCAAGAGCATACCATCTCATTGCCCAATCAACTTTCCATTGTAATTTACAATTTCCATCTAATATGCTTTGCTCAAGTTTTTTTCCATTATTATCAAAAACTATTTTGGAATTTTTAGTATCGATTTCTATAATTGGTATTTCTAATACATAACCTGTATCTGGACAAATTGGTAAAAATGGAGAATAAGTTTTTTGTCTTTCTTTTCCAAGTGTGGGAATTATTATATCCATTACTCCTTGGTATTTTTCCAAAATTAATTTTAAAGTAGGATTGAAGAAGCCAGTTTTATATAACTCTGTTGAACTTTTAAAAGTATATTTAAATTTAAAATTATTTAAAAATTTTTTTAACATCTCGTTATTATGTTCACCAAAACTACTGAACTTTTCAAAAGGATCGGGAACTTGAGTTAGTGGCTTATGTAAATTTTTCTGAAGTTTTTCTGAATTGGGAATATTTTCTGGAATCTTTCTTAGACCATCCATATCATCAGAAAATGTTATTATTTCTTTTGGAAGATCAGTAAGATGGTTAAGGGCGTTGACTAGCATGGAAGTTCTTGCAACTTCACCAAATGTTCCTATATGAGGAAGTCCACTCGGACCATAGCCAGTTTGAAGAACAATTTTTCCTTTAGCTTCAATATTTTTTTTTCTCTCTCTGAGAATTTTTTTTGCTTCTACAAAAGGCCAGGCATTTGTTTTTTCTATGTTAGCTTTATTTATCACAACAGTGTAAAAAACTTATAAAATAAGGTTTTTAATAATTCTTATAGAGTTGAAATTTATTTACCATAAAATAATGTTCATTCAAAATGTCCAATTATAAAACTGTTTTTTTTACATTAGGAGTTTTGCAAATTATTTTGGGGCTATCTATGATAGTGCCTATTTTGGCTCAATTTTTTTATGATCAGATTGACTCTGGATTCATAGGATCTGGAGTAGTTACAATTATATTTGGAGTTTTATTTTTTTTATCAAATCTTGATCACGACAAAAAACTAACTTTACCTCAAGCGTTTCTTCTTACAGCTCTATCATGGCTAAGTATAGCAATATTTGGTTCTCTTCCATTTATATTCTCTAATATAGAATTAAGTATTACTGATGCATTTTTTGAGAGTATGTCAGGAATAACTACTACTGGATCTACTATCATAACTAATTTGAACGAAACTCCAAAAGCGATATTACTATGGCGAGCAATGCTTCAGTGGTTAGGTGGAATAGGAATTATTGTAATGGCAATAACCTTAATGCCAATCATGAATATAGGTGGAATGCAATTATTTGTAATTTCTACAAGTAATACTCCAGAAAAAATATTACCCAAATCTAAGGAAGTTTCTATTCGATTAATTTTTATTTACATAGTTTTAACTTTGTCTTGCGCTGTATGTTATAAAATTTTTGGAATGGGTTTTTTTGATAGTATTGTGCATTCTATGACAACTATAGCAACAGGCGGATTTTCAAATTATAATGAATCGATTGGTTATTTTGATAATGCATTAATTGAACTTACATCAATTGTATTTATTATTTTGGGAAGCATTCCATTTATAGCTTATATTAAATATTTAAATGGAGACAAAAAAATATTTTTAAACGATGCTCAAATAAAAACTTTTTTTAAAATAATCATATTTTCCATTATTTTAATGTTTGTTTATTTATCAATAAAAAATCAAAGCATATTTCAAATAAATTTAAGAGAAGTTACTTTTAATGTAGTTTCTATTCTTACTGGAACAGGATACGTTACTAAAAATTTTAGTGAATGGGGTTCTTTTCCATTAATGTATTTCTTGATATTAATGTTTATAGGTGGGTGCGCAGGATCAACGGCATGTGGTATAAAAATATTTAGAGTAAAGATTCTATATCAGTTTATATCGAATCAACTAAAAAAAATAATTTATCCTAGAGGAATATTTAATATTAAATATGAAAAAAATAATATTGATGAAAAATTTATGGCTTCAATAATTTCATTTATTTTTTTATATATATTAATATTTTTTATTGTTGCTGCTTTATTATCAATTAATGGTTTAAATTTTATTACCGCTATATCTGCTGCAGCAACCTCTATATCAAATGTTGGCCCTGGTTTAGGAGAAATAATAGGTCCAAATGGTAATTTTTCTCAATTATCTGTATTTTCTAAGTGGATCTTAAGCTTTACGATGATTTTAGGTAGATTAGAATTGTTTGCTGTATTAGTATTGTTTATTCCATCTTTTTGGAGAAAATATTAATGACTAAAAAAAAATATAGCTGGATAGAATCTTTATTGGTTTACAAAGATGTAAGAATGCTAAGAATATTACTTCTCGGTTCTATAAGTGGATTTCCATGGGTTCTTATTGCAAGTAGTTTAAGTCTATGGTTAAAAGAAGAAGGACTAAGTAGATCAACAATAGGATGGGCAGGATTAATTTTTGGTGTTTATGCTTTTAATTATTTGTGGGCTCCAATAATAGATAGAATTCAAATACCAATTTTAACTAAAAAACTAGGCCATAGAAGAGGATGGATAGTTTTAATGCAAATTGCAATTTTACTAAGCTTAATAGTTTGGAGCTATATAAACCCAACACAAAACTTAGCGCTATTAATTACAGTTGGATTAATCATTGCAATTGCATCTGCTACACAAGATATAACAGTTGATGCTTTAAGAATTGAACAAATAAATGCCAATGAAGGAAAGTCTATGGCTGCTGGAGCGGCTATGGCTGTCGTGGGTTGGTGGACAGGCTATAAGTTAGGAGGAGTTATAGCTTTATTTACTGCAGAATATTTTGAAAAAATAGGCATAGCTGATTATTGGCAGGCAACATTTCTAGTTTTAGGAGTTGTAATAATTTTAATGAATATAGGTTTAATGTTTGTTCATGAACCAATAAAAACTGATAGAGAAAAAAGACAAAAAGAAACTGATAAACTGATACAAGGAAAACTTGGATCAAACAATATTGTAACTTCATTCATTGCTTATATTACTGGAACTATCGGCGGACCCATAATTAGTTTTTTTAAAAAAAATGGATTTGCAATTGCTGTTGGTATTTTAGGTTTTGTTTTCTTGTTTAAAATTGGAGAAGCATTTCTTGGACGTATGTCTATTGTTTTTTATAAAGAAATTGGATTTTCTAAAGGACAGATTGCTATCTATTCAAAAGGTCTCGGATGGATTACAACTGTTGTTTTCACATTGTTAGGTGGAATAATGGCAATGAGAGCAGGAACTATTAAAACAATGTTCTTTGCTGGAGGGTTGATGGCTCTAACAAATTTACTATTTGCAATATTAGCTTGGACAGGTAAATCTGAATTATTATTTGCAATTGCAGTAGTTGCTGATGATATTACTGCCGCCTTTGCAACAGTAGCTTTTGTTGCGTTTATATCATTATTAGTTGATAGGACTTATACGGCAACTCAATATGCATTGCTTGCTTCAATCGGAACTGCTGGAAGAACAACCCTTGCCTCATCTTCAGGAGCATTAGTTGATTGGTTGAATGGGGACTGGGGAACATTTTTTGTATTAACAACAATAATGGTTATACCATCTCTAATTTGCTTATGGTTTATTAGAGATAAAATAAAAATTGGTGCAAAATAGCTTTTATTGCAAAAATCCATTTATAAATCTATACGATCGTCCATCTCGTCACTCAAAAGTTGGTTCACAAATACTTTATGGTGAAAAATTTAAAATTATAAAAAAGGAAAAAAATTTTTTTAAAATAAGAACTATATATGACAATTATCTAGGTTATATTAAACCAACAAAGTATTCAGCAAAATTTACAATTACTCACAAAGTTTGTGTACTAAAGTCAAGAATTTTTAAATATCCAAAAAATTTAAATAAATTTAAATCAAAAAATTTTTTATCTTTTTCAAGCAAAATACAAATTTTAAAAAAAAAGAATAATTTTGTAATGATTGATAAAAACAAATGGTTATTTTTTAAAGATATTAAGCCAATTCATAAAAAAGAAAAAAATTTTATTAAAATTTTAAAATTATTTTTGAATTGCAAATATAAATGGGGAGGCACAACATACGAAGGGATCGATTGTTCTGCTTTAATACAAATCTTTTATAAATTTAATAACAATTTTTTTCCAAGAGATACTGTTGATCAAATAAAATATAAAAATGGAAATATTGCAAAAAAATCATTTAAAGCAGGAAAAATTATTTATTGGAAGGGACATGTTGCAATATGTATCAATACAAAGCAATTAATTCATGCTTATGGTCCAAAAAAAAAAGTTTTAATTATGCCAATAAAAAAAACAATTAAACTTATAAAAGATACTGCTAATCTTGAAGTAAAAAAAATATCTTCAGTTTAAATTTATTTTCTACCAAAGTCTGGCTCAGAAACATCTTGTTTTAAATTAATTATCATTTTTCTTACTTTTTTCGAATTGATTAATTTTTTTCTTAAGTTTTTATCTTCAAAATTTTGAATATTTTTTTTAAATGAGTTTAAATTTTTAATAAACATATTGATTACATCTACCATATTTTTTTTATTGTTAAAAAATACATCTCTCCACATCACTTCGTTTGAAGCAGCAATTCTGGAGAAGTCCCTAAGACCTCCGGCGCTAAATTTAATTACATTTCTTTTTTCTTTTTTTTGAAAATCTTGTGCAGTCTTAATTAAATTATAAGCAATTAAGTGTGGCAAATGGCTAGTTAAGGAAAATATCTTATCATGATCAATGGGGTCCATTAAAATTACTTTAGATCCAAGTTTTTTCCAAAATCTAATTATTTTTTTAACTTTGTTTTTATTTTTATCTCTAACAATAATGCACCATTTATTTAAAAACAAATTTTTTGTACCATACTCTGGTCCGCTTACCTCTGATCCAGAAATTGGGTGACTTAAAATCCAATCTAAATATTTATTTAATTTCTTATTTTTTAATTTTAAAACATTTTGTTTTGTTGATCCTACATCAGTTATTATACTTTTTTTATTTAAAAATTTATTTAAATATGGAATAATTTTTTCATACTGACTCATTGGCGTAGACAATATAACTAGGTCAATATCAGATATTCTTTTATCTAATTTTTTTAAAATTATTACTTTAGAATTTATTTTTTTTATTTTTGATATATTTTTTTTTGACTTTTCAAAAACAAGTATTTTTTTAGAAATTTTTCTACTAAAAGAACCTCTTAAAATCGAAGACCCAATCAAACCACACCCAACAATTAATATTTTTTTAAACATTTTTAAAAATAGATTTCATTTTATTTATAAATAATAAATTTTCTTTTTTATTTCCAATAGTAAGTCTTAAGCAATTTTTAATACCATAAGACATCATTTCCCTTAAAACTATTCCAGAATCTTCAAGTTTTTTTTCAACTTTGTTAGCAGAAATTTTACTTTTATCAAAATTTAGCAGGAAAAAATTCGGCCCAATATTATTTGTGCTTATATTATATTTTTCTAATTCTTTTTTAATTTTTGTACACCATATAATATTATGTTTAACAGATTTTTTAATAAATTCTTTATCCTTTAAAGCTTCTATTGCACAAGATTGGGCAATTTTATTTACATTAAATGGAGGCTTTATTTTATACAATTCATCAATTATTTTTTTATCTCCATATCCCCAGCCTATTCTTAAAGAAGCTAGCCCATGTATTTTTGAAAATGTTCTTAAAATAAATACATTTTTTTTATTTTTGAAAATTTCTAATCCAGATTTATAATCTTTATTAAGCATATATTCAAAATAAGCATCATCAACTACTAACAATATTCTTCTATTAAGTTTTTTTCTAAGTTTTACTAACTCTCTTTTATCAATATATGTTCCGGTAGGATTGTTCGGGTTGGCTAAAAATACTATTTTAGTTTTTTTTGTTACTTTTTTTAATATTTCTTTAATGGAAACTTTAAAATTAATTTCTTTAGAATATATTATTTTAGCATCTACGATTTTTGCATAAATTCTATACATTAAAAAACTATATTTAGGAACTATTACTTCGTCTCTCTTTTTTAAAAAAAGCTGACACAGCATTTGAATTATTTCATCAGAACCAGAGCCACAAATAATTTGATTTTGATTACATTTATATTTTTTTGAAATTAAATTAGTTAGACTTTTAAATTTACTGTCCGGATATTTTGAAATTTTTTTATCAAATGTTTTTAAAATTTTTTTAACCTTTTTACCTACTCCTAATGCAGACTCATTTGCAGAAAGTTTAATAACTTTTTTATTATTCTTTGATATAGATCTTCCAGGCTTATAAGCCTCTAGGTTTATCTTTCTAAAAGTAGGAGTAGTCATTATACAATTTACTAATAAATAGTTAAATAATCTAATAATACAATCAATTAATTGCAAAAAAAATTGACATATAAATATGTATCTTGTAAATAATCCTTGCGCTGATTTAACTGAATTGCGAGCGCTATAAAAAACCTGCTAAACAAGTTTTTTGCCTCACAATTCATAAAAAGATATATATGAACGATTTAAGTAAGGTAAAAAACATAATAGTTAAAAATCCACTAAAATTAGATTGTGGAAAAGAAATTTCAAATTTCCCATTAGCCTACGAAACATATGGTGAGTTAAATGATAACAAAGATAATGCTATTTTAGTTTTCCATGCTTTAACTGGAGATCAGTTTGCTTCTGGTATAAATCCGGTTACCAAAAAAGAAGGATGGTGGGCTCATGCTTTAGGACCTGGTAAAGCATTTGATACTAAAAAGTTTTTTGTAATATGTGCAAATGTTATAGGTGGGTGTATGGGCTCATATGGACCAAGTACAATTGATGCCAAAACAAATAAACCCATAGGAACAAATTTTCCAGTTATAACTATAAATGACATGGTCAATGCACAATACAATATTTTAGATTTTTTTAAGATTGAAAAGTTATTTGCTGTAGCAGGAGGATCTATGGGCGGAATGCAAGTTTTACAGTTTGTTTCAAATTTTCCAAACAAAGCTAAAGTGGCAATACCAATAGCGTGTACAGCAAGTCATTCTGCACAAAATATTGCATTAAATGAACTTGGAAGACAATCTATTATGGCTGACATAAATTGGAAAAATGGTTTTTATGGAGAAAATGAAAAAAATCCGGATAAAGGTTTGGCTTTAGCAAGGATGGCTGCACACATTACTTATTTATCAAAAAAAGGATTGGAAGAAAAATTTGGCAGAAAACTTCAAGAAAGAGATGATTTAAAATTTAGTTTCGATGCTGATTTCCAAATAGAAAGCTATTTGAGACATCAAGGATCTGTGTTTGTAGATCGTTTCGATGCTAATAGCTATCTATACATAACTAGAGCAATGGATTATTTTGATTTAACAAATAAATTTAATGGAAATTTATCAAAAGCTTTTGAAAAAAGTAAAACTAAATTTTTTGTAATATCATTTACATCAGATTGGTTATATCCAACATCTGAAAATAGAGATATCGTAATAGCATTAAATGCCATTGGAGCCGATGTTGGATTTATAGAAATAGAATCTGAAAAAGGTCACGATTCTTTCTTACTAAATACTCCAGACTTTCTTGATACTATAAAAAACTATTTAAAAAGCACTTATATAAATGAAAAAAGAATATAAAATTATATCTGAATTGATTGAGAAAAATTCTAAAGCTCTTGATGTGGGATGCGGGAATGGAGAGTTAATGAAATATTTATTTGAGAATAAAACCAAAGATATAAGAGGCCTAGAAATTTCAAAAAAAAGTGTTCAAAATTGTTTATCAAAGGGTTTACCTGTTATAGAGGGGGATGCAGAAAATGATTTAATTCAATTTCCAAATCATTCTTTTGACTATGTTATTTTAAGTCAAACTCTTCAGGCATTTTTAAATCCAGAAACAGTTATTTCAAATTTATTAAGAGTTGGGAAGAAAGCTATAGTTACAATACCTAATTTTGGATATTGGAAAGTTAGATTGGAACTATTAATAAAAGGAACTATGCCTGTAACTAAAAATCTTCCTTATGAATGGCACAATACACCAAATTTACACATGTGTACCATTAAAGATTTTTTTATTTTTTGTGAAAAAAGAAATGTTAAAATTGTTAAATCATTAGCTTTAAATCAAGATAAAATTTCGGAAATTAGTTTTAAAAATTTAAAATATAAAAATATAATATCTGAGCTAGGTATTTTCATAATAGAAAATAAATGAAAATAGAAATAATTAAATGTTTAGAAGATAATTATTCATATATATTAATTGATGAAGAAAGTAATTCTGCATGCGTAATAGACCCTAGTGAATCAAAGCCTATAATTGAATATACTGAAAAAAATAAAATAAATTTAAAATTTATACTAAATACTCACCATCATTTTGATCATATTGGAGGAAATAAAGATCTTAAAAAAAAATATAATTTAAAAATAATAGGATTTAAAAAAGACAAAAATAGAATTCCTGAAATAGATATTGCCTTAAATGATAAAGAAATTTGGAAAAATGATAAATTTGAGTTAAAGATTTATCATATACCGGGTCACACTTCTGGTCATGTATGTTATCATTTTTTTAATCAAAATATTTTATTTACTGGAGACACTTTGTTTTCATTGGGATGTGGTAGAATTTTTGAAGGAACTTATGAAGAAATGTTTTCCTCTTTACAATTGATTAAATCTTTTCCAGAAGAAACTAAAATCTATTGTGGTCACGAATATACTTTAAAAAATTCAGAATTTTGTATTAAGTATGATAAAAATAATTCTGCTCTTATTGAAAAAATAAGATCTATAAGAAAAAAATTGGAAAAAGGCTATCCTACAATCCCTTCTACTATTAAGGAAGAATTAGATTGTAATATTTTTTTAAGATCAAAGGATGTAGAGTCATTTTCAAAATTGAGAGATTTAAAGGATAATTTCTAATTTATTCGTCTTGACTAAAATAGACCTCTGACTATATTGCTGTTTATAAAATTTAGGAAACAATGTCATTTGCAGTAATACAAACAGGTGGAAAACAGTACAAAGTAAAGGCAGGAGAAATAATTAAAATAGAAAAATTATTAGACTCTAAGCCTGAAACTAAAGTTGAATTTAAAGAAGTTTTAGCTTATGGGGATGATAAAACAATTGAATTGGGTGAGCCAACAATTGCGGGAGCCAAAGTAGAAGCTGACTTAATTAAAAATTCAAAGAACAGAACTGTCCTTATTTTTAAAAAAAGAAGAAGAAAAAACTCAAGAAGAAAAAATGGACATAGACAACAATTTTCATTAATTAGAATTAACAAAATTTTTTCAAAAGAAGGAAAATTAATTTCTGAGGCTGAAAAAATAAAACAAGAAACTAAAGAAGTTAAAACAAAAGTAAAAGAAAGCGCTAAGTAGATTATGGCAACAAAAAAAGCTGGTGGATCATCTCGAAATGGAAGAGATAGTGCGGGCCGAAGACTTGGGGTAAAAAAATATGGCGGCCAAATAGTAGTCCCTGGCAATACAAGATTTAGACAAAGAGGCACTAAAATTTTTCCCGGTGAAAATGTAGGAATGGGAAAAGATCATTCTATATTTTCAGTAGTAAAGGGGAAAGTAGAGTTTAAAAAAAGTAGATCTGATAGAACTTACGTTTCAGTTAAGCCCAATTAATAATCACAACTAATTTAAAACAGTTGTATCATGAAATTTCTCGATCAAGTTAAGATATTTGTAAAAGCAGGCGATGGTGGATCTGGTTCGCCAAGTTTTAGAAGAGAAAAATTTATTGAATTTGGGGGTCCTGATGGAGGAGATGGAGGGAAAGGTGGTTCAGTTATTTTAAAAGCAGAAAGAAATCTCAACACATTAATTGACTTTAGATATCAACAACATTTTAAAGCAGAAAGAGGTGGCGACGGGAGTGGAAAAAATAAAACTGGAAGAGGTGGTAAAACTTTAGTTTTAAAAGTTCCAATAGGTACTCAAATTTTTGAGGAAGATAACAAAACTGTAATATATGATTTTAAAAAAGAAAATGAAGAGTTTGTAGTAGCAATTGGAGGTAAAGGAGGTTTTGGCAATACAAGATTTAAATCTTCAACAAATAGAGCACCAAAAAAATTCACGAAAGGTGTTATTGGGGAAGAATATTGGATATGGTTACAATTAAAAACTATTGCTGATATAGGAATAATTGGACTGCCTAATGCAGGCAAATCAAGTTTACTTGCCTCATTAACTAGTGCCAACCCTAAAATTGCAAATTATAAGTTTACAACATTAAATCCAAATCTTGGGGTTGCTATGTATGATGATAAAGAAATCACTCTAGCTGATATACCCGGGTTAATTGAAGGAGCACATACTGGTACAGGTTTGGGGATT
>QCPT01000010.1 GCA_003212415.1 Pelagibacteraceae bacterium AG-439-F23 | reverse complement strand
TGAGATTAATTATAAAAAATTTTACAGTATTATTTCTTGCAGTTTTTTTATCAAATCAAGCTTTTTCAGAAAATGTGTCTGAAATTTTTTCAAATTTAATTCCAGGAGAGGGTATAACTGAAGCTTCTATACAAATTAATGAAGATGACAATCCAGATTTAGAAATATTAGCAGTAAGAGATATTTCTTCTGAAGAATTTTCAAACCTATTTTCACAAATAAGTCTTCATACACAAGAAATAAACTCTACTGATAGATTAATTACTAATTTAGGTATTGGTTATAGAAAATTAAGTGATGACAAATCAAACATGTTTGGAATTAATAGTTTTATAGACTATGATTTAGAAGGTCACGCAAGAGGCAGTGTAGGTCTAGAACTTAAAGGAGCCACTCTTGATTTGACTGCTAATAGTTATCATAAATTAACAAATATGGAAGTTATTGATGGTACTGAAGAACAGGTATTGTCAGGGTATGAAATAAATTTAACTTCACAAGTTCCATATATGCCTTGGTCAACTCTTACCTGGCAGAATTATGGTTGGGAAAATGAAAAAGCTTCTGCAGATACCGAAGGTAATAAGTTATCTTGGGAAATGATGTTATCTCCAACAGTCCAATTTGACGTGACTGGAGATTTTAGCGATACCAGTTCAATAGACGACGAATATAGCTATAAGCTTTCATTTATTTATCCTCCTAGAGACCATAAAAAAACATTACAAGATGGTTTTTTAGCTAGTACTGCATTTGAAAAAGGAAATGTTGAAAAGAAATTAAAAGAAAAAGTTAGAAGAAGTAATAATTTAACTGTAGAAATACAGGGATCGATTATTATAACAAGCAAGTAATTATGAAAAAAATTAAATTTATTTTATCAGTATTATTTTTAGTTTTTCTATCAAGTAAGACTTTTGCAGTAAGTACAACTGGAGCAGCATCAGTTTATAAAATTACAATGACTTATTTACAATTATGTGAAACAGGAAGTACCACGGCAAGTTGTTTAAATCCATTAACTGTTGGTTCTGGCGATTCCGGATTAATAAATATTGCTGATACAACTGCAGGAGTTGCTGCCGCAAGTTACGGGGATTTCACAAAAGTTCCATTTGGTAAAACTTATTCACATTACCAAGTTACAATGAAAAGAGCCGTTCAAATTAAAGGTTCTGTTAGTGATGGCTCAAACACTTGTTACACTGTATCAGATAGTGGAGACATATCCAAAAATGTTGTAGGAAGCACTAGCTCTGGTGATGAAGCTGAAATCACAGCTTATATGGCAATGACTATAAGTGGTTTAGGTGATGAGATAAATAGTATAAGTGCTGGAGATGGAACAGGGACTGCACAGGCTGCGGGAACTGTTGATGATGATGATGAATATTTTCAATACAGAGGTGCTTTTACCAAATCTATAAAACTTAAAAAAGGAAAAATTCCAACACTTAAACTTGCATTTGGAACTTCAAGCGCATTAGCATATGAAGGATCAAGTGGTGGCTGCACAGCTACAATCGCACAAAACCAAGGACTTTATGGCGGTAAGCCAGACGTTACTGCAACAGTTATAGATTAATATTTTATTTAATTAAGTTTTTAAGTTCACCACTTTTTTCCAAAGCTCTTAATTCTTGATATCCACCAATGTGATCTTTGTCAAAAAAGATTTGGGGAATTGTTCTTTTTCCATTAGCTTTTTTAATCATCTCATCTCTTAGCCCATCTTTTATTGATATGTCTATTTCTTCGAATTTCAGATTATTTCTTAGAAATAATCTTTTTGCTGCTTCACAGAAATTACATAATGGACCAGTGTACATTGTGATATTTTTCATATTTTTAGATATAAGCTTTATTTTTTTATTTACCAGCTAAGATTTTTAATGCAATTTATTATACCTATGATATTGTGCTTTTTAGATAGTCCTATCTAGCCATCTTTAGCTCCCGGTTTTTTAGGACTATCCAAAAATGCTTCCCTTAGAATATATCCTTTTTTTACAAATCATCATTTTTATGTTCATTACTCCTGGTACTCCTAGGATAGTGATTATTTCTTATTCCATGAATTATGGAGTTAAAAATTGTATCTGGGTTGCATTAGGAGATGTTTCTGCAAATATTATTCAAGCAACTTTGGTAATTTTTGTTATTGGTTCTTTTTTTTCAGATCATCCTTTGTTTCTAAGTACTTTTAAGTGGATCGGTATTATTTATATAACATATCTTGCTTATGATATTTATAAATCAAGACCAAAAGACATTAATTCAAAAGAAATTTCAAAAAAAAGTTTTTTTTCTTTTTATAAAGATGGTTTTCTAGTCGCGGGCACAAGTCCAAAGGCTTGGATGTTTTTTCCTTTTATTTTTCCACAATTTATTGACTTTAGCACGAATTATGTTGCTCAATTTTTAATTCTAATAACTAGTTATGTAGTATTAGATTTTTTGTCCTTAATTGGTTACGCAATGCTTGCAAATAAATTAATTGTTTGGATAAAAGCAAATCCTAAAGTAATAAACACAATTTCTGCGTGTGTATTGATTGTAATAGCAATTATAATTGCACTAACACAGCAATATTAATCTTCAATGTGTTATTAGAGTAGCTTGCAAATTATCTAAATTATTTGTTTAATAAGTTATTAATTAATTAATTAAAAGGGGAAATAAATGAAAATAAAAAACATTATAATTACATTTGTTTCTGCAATAGCAATTTTATTATCAACTTCAGTTGTATCATTTGCAAAAGTAGTTGGAGATAAAATTATTTTAGGCGCTGCTGTTTCACTTACTGGAAAATATTCATCCAATGGTGTTCATACTCAAAATGGCTATAACATGGCTGTTGAAAGAATTAATAGCATGGGTGGAGTTAAAGTTGGTGGAAAGACTTATAACTTTGACATTATTTATTATGATGATGAATCAAATCCTAAAAGAGCAGCTCAACTTGCAGAAAGATTAATAAGCCAAGATAAAGTTGAATTTATGCTTGGACCTTATAGCTCTGGTTTAACTAAAGCTATGGCTCCAGTTACTGAAAAATACGGAGTACCAATGGTGGAAGCAAATGGTGCATCTAGATCTTTGTTTACAAAAGGATACAAATATTTATTTGCAGTGTTGGCGCCAGCAAACTTATATCTAGATGTAGCAATTAGAACTGCGGTAGAATTAAACGGAGGAAAAGGTGTAAGAATTGCTCAAGCTTTTGAGCAAGATGCTTTTTCTCAAGATGTTAGATTGGGCATTTTAGATGCTGCAAAAGAAACTGGTTCTGAGATCATAATTGACGATAAATTACCAAAAGAACTTAACGATATGGCTGCTACTTTAGTTAAAGTAAAACAGATGAAGCCTGATGTGCTTGTTGTATCGGGTCATACAAAAGGTGCTTTGACTGCTATTAGACAAATAGCTGAAATGAAAGTTGATGTTCCAATGCTTGCAATGACACACTGTGATGCTGCAAAATTATCTAAACAACATGGTAAAAATTCTCAATACGCTTTATGTGCTTCTCAATGGCACAAGACTTTAACCTATAAAGATAAGTGGTTTAAAGATGGTATGACGTATGATGCAGACTTTACTAAAATGTTTGGTTATGCTCCACCATATCAAGCTGCTGAGTCTTCTGCTGCTTTATTGGTTTTCAAAGATGCATTTGAAAGAGCAAATTCTTTCGATCAAAAGAAAGTAAGAGACGCTCTTGCCGCAACTGATATGCAAACTTTTTATGGAAACATAAAGTTTGCTCCAGGTGGTCAAAATGTTTCTAAACCAATGGTATTATTCCAAGTTATGTGTGATGGCGCTGGAAAATGTGAAAATAAAGTAGTTGCTCCACTTAAATGGGCTTCTGCAGAATTAATTCACCCAGTACCTAAGTGGTCTGAAAGATAATAACAAATCTATAAATACCCCCTAAACTCTAGGGGGTATTTTTTTTTTAAGGGCATAATATGGATTTTATGGTTTTCCAATATCCGATGATAAGTGTTCAAGCTTGCTTGGATGGAATACTTCTTGGCATTTTATTTGCATTGATTGCATATGGAATGGCTCTTCAATGGGGAGTAATGAATATTATTAATATTGCGCAAGGAGATCTTGTTATATTGGGTGGATACATTGCTTACTTTATGTATCTTTATGGAATTCATCCAGCGTGGGGCGTTATTGTATCTCCAATAATAATGTATTTTGTTGGTATTGGAATTTATAAATTAGTAATTAACAAAGTCGTTGATAGAGACTTATTCATATCAATTTTAGCAACTTTTGGAATTAGTATTCTTTTCATGCAATTAATGAATTTTGCATTTGGTGCGGACGTGGTACTTGCTAATTCAGGTTATGGAACAACTTTTTTATTTGATAGCAACGTTGTTTTACCAAATTCGAAAATATTTTCTGCATTTGTAAGTATTGTTTTTGCAATTTGTTTAGTGATTTATATGAAAAAATCAAAGCTTGGACGAGCAATCAGAGCCACAGCTCAAAATGCAAGGGCAGCAAAGATTTTAGGTGTCGACACTGAAAAAGTTTATGCTGCTACTTTTGGAATAAATGCAGCTCTTTGTGGTGTTGCTGGAGCGCTTATTTCAATTACATTTACTATTCATCCTTATATGGGATTACCATACACGATTAGGTCTTTTATGATTGTTATTGTTGCGGGATTAGGAAATTTGCCTGGTGTTGCTATGTCAGGTATGGGCCTTGGTGTATTTGAAGAATTTGCTGATTATATTTTAGGTACTGAATTTAGAATTGGATCAGTGTTTTTATTATTAGTTTTAATTTTAGTTTATAGAAGATTCAAACTATCTAAGAAAAGAGAGTATTTAAAATGAAAAAAATATTATTGCTATTATTAATTTTTAACAGTGCATCATATGCATCAGATAACAATAAAATAATAGAAAGTTTTTTTCCAAAGCAAGTAGATGTCTTTGGTGTTAAAATTTTAGCCTTAGAAAAAACTCCAGACAAAAGTATTAATAAAGCAAAAAGCATTCTTAACCAATGGCTGGATAATGATAACGATGGTAAACCAGATAATCAGTTGGTAGTTGATAGTTTGGTAAAAAATAATTGTGCAATGGCAATGGGAAAATCTATAAGAAAAATAGACAGTATACTTGATAAGAAATTAGAAAAAAAAGGTATCAGCAGAGAACAAACAGAAGGGATGTTTGCTTTGGCCTCTAATGAACCCAACATTGCTTATTTAGAAGAAATCCTTCATTTGGTTACAGATTGTGGTTATGCGTATGCTTATCCAGAAATTTTTGGAGAATATAAAGGAACTAAAATTGCATTAGCGATGGACAAGGCTAGAGGTGGATATTTTGAAAAAATACCAAAAAGATATCCCAAAGGTGCATGGTATACTTATGATGACAGAAGTTGTGATTATAGTTGCATGGTTACAGAATATTTTTATTGGTCATTAACAAGTTATTTAGGAGCACATAAAAATAGATATGGAGAAATTTCAGAAGAATGGAAGTTAAATTCTAAAGAAAAAATGAAAAAAGATAAATTGATGGTTGGATTAATCACTAACCCGGAATACAAAATTCCAAAAAAATTACCGAGCTTTAAATGAAACAACTAAACACAGGGAGGACAAATAAAATGAGAAATATTTTGTTAATAATATTATATTTTACTTTAGGTAATTGGGCTTTGGCCGATTCAAGATTTGGTGAGTTGACAGAAATGTTTGATGACAGAATGAGAGGCAAAGATAATCAATGGGTTAGACCTCATCCAGGTCCTTTTGTTTGGAATATGATCGAAAATAAAAAAGGGAAATATAACTGGAAAGATGCAGATGAATACGTTGTTTATGCGCAAGATCATAATCAAACAATTATTGCTACTATTTGGCCTCATGCAAATTGGGATCAAAAATCATGTAAGAGAAAAAAAGCAAGAAGTCCATTTGGAAAACATTTTTCAAAATATTTAAGCAAACCTTGCTCAATGGAAGACTATAAAACCTTTTTATTAAATCTAGTAGATCGTTACGATGGAGACGGAAATAATGATATGCCAGGATTATCTAAACCAATTATTCATTGGGAAATAATGAACGAACCTGAATTTAAAATGTTTTTTAAAGGCACAGAAGACGAATTTGTTGAAATTTTTAATATTTCATCAAAACTAATTAGAGAAAAACAAAAAGATTCAGTTATTGTGATGGCAGGCGCAGCTGGCATGTTCCCAGAAAATAAAAAATTTTGGAAATCTGCATTACCCAAAATAAAAGATCATTTTGATATTGCTAATATTCACCACATAACACCACCAGAAGGAAAATGTGACAAAGAATTTTGGGTCGATGAATTTGCCGGATTGTTAAAAAGTTTAAGTATTACAAAACCTATTTGGGTTACTGAAGCTATGACAGGAAAATGCAAAGCTGTGCCAACTTATATAAAAGCTTTTGCAAGTGGTGCCGAAGTAATAATTGATGTTGGTGTAAACGCACCAGGCATGAAGATGAGCAAAAAGGAGAGAAAAAAACTAAATCAATTTATTAAAGAAATAGATGGTTTTAAATCTGTAAAATTAATTTCAAAAACGAAAGCAGAATTTGAAATGTCAGATGGTTCAACTAAAGCAATGGATTTTTAAAGGAAAAAAAAGATAAAAAATGAACAAAAATAATTTAATTTTATATGCTGCTATTTTGATTTTTGGTTTAGTCGCGCCATTTGTTTTTCCAGCATTTAAAGTTCAATTATCAATTTTATGTGTACTTATAGTTTTGGCAACTACCTGGAATATTCAAGGTGGAGAGATGGGTTACAACTCATTTGGTAATATTTTATTTTATGGACTTGGAATGTATCTTTGTGCTTCCGTTCAGGTAGGAATGTTTTTTCCTTTAGCCGAATGGACCGAAAGTGGTGGAGAAAAAACATTTGTCCACACACCAGCTCAATTTTTTCAAGGGATGGCGGCTGGTCTTGTAGTTGCTGCAATAGTTCCAGCTATTGTTGCGGGACTAATTGGATACTCAATTTTAGGATTAAGAGGTCATTATTTTGCAATTTGCACCTTAGGTTTAGGAGTAGCTGCGGGTGAAATTTCAGGAGGTATAGAAATTATTGGAGCTGGACAAGGATTTACAACTCCACCTTTTCCTGACGTTGGAGGCTTAGAAGCAAGAGGAGAATTTTTTTATTTCTTAAGTTTTTTTGTACTTGTATTTACATTCCTTGCTGTAAGAGCAATTTATTCAACAAGATTTAAATTAATTTTAAACGCTATTAGAGATAACGAGGACAAAGCAGAAGCGATGGGTATTCAAACAATGAAATATAAAATTATTGGTTGGATGATATCTGCTTTCTTTTGTGGCTTAGCAGGTGGAATAATGGGAGGTTTAGTTGGATATATTGATTCAACCGACGTAGCATTTGATGGAAGAGAGATGGGAGTATTTATGGTTCTAATGGCAATTTTAGGTGGCAAAGGAACTTTGTGGGGACCGGTCATCGGAGCAACAATATTTCATATTTTTAAAGAGGGGTTTTGGACGTTCTTCTTAGGTTGGCAATATGTTGCACTAGGGGTTTTGATTGTTGTAATCGTAATTTATTTTCCAGAAGGAATAATGGGCTGGTTAAGAGAAAAATATCCTGAAAGATTTGGCGAAGTTATTGATGAAAAAGATCGAAAGGCTCAGGTTGAGTTAAAATGAGCATTTTAGAAGTAAACAATGTAAGCAAATCTTTTGGCGGTGTAAAAGCTAATGTTGATATTTCCATGTCAGTAGAAAAAGGAAAGATAGTAGGATTAATTGGACCAAATGGATCTGGAAAAACAACTTTATTTAACTCTATTGTAGGTACCTATCCTATAGACAAAGGATCTATAAAGTTTAATGGCAAAGAAGTTTCAGAATTACCAGTTCCAGTAATAGCAAAACTTGGATTGCTAAGAACATTTCAGCAAACGAGAATATATGGAAAATTAAATTGTGTAGAGAACATGCTTATAAGTCACAAAGGAAGTGACGAAGGTTTAATTACAATATTTTCAAAAATACCCAAACATCTTACTGAAAAAGCTGAAAATTTACTAAGTTTTGTTGGATTGTTTCAAAAGAGAAAATTAAGAGCTGGAGATTTATCATTTGGCCAACAAAAATTACTTGAACTAGCTATGGCATTAATGAATGAACCTGAAATGCTGTTATTAGATGAGCCAACCGCTGGAATAAACCCAACATTAATAAATGGAATAATTGATAGACTAATAAAGGTTAATCAAGATTTTGGAATTACACTTTTAGTAATCGAGCACAATATGAGAGTAATAATGCAATTAGCGGAAGATATTTTCTGTTTAGCGCATGGACAAATGTTAGCAAAAGGTAAACCAGATGAAATTAAAAATGATAAGCGCGTTATAGATGCTTACTTAGGAGCACAATAATGTCTAATCAATACGAAGTATTAGGAAAAGCACCAGGAGCTGAAGACTTAAAAAAATTATCTTCTGATAATGTTCATTTAACAATAAAAAGTTTATCAGCTGGTTATGGAAAAATGGAAATTTTACATAATTTTGACTTATATGTTAGTAAAGCCCAATCGTTATGTCTAATTGGTCCTAACGGTGCAGGAAAATCTACAATTCTTCATTCAATATATGGTTTTACAAATATTTTTTCAGGTCAAATAGAAGTTGAAGGAAAAGAAATTACCAATTTATCTCCTGCACAAAAACTAAAGTCAGAAGGTATTGCCTATATTCTTCAGGACAATTCTGTATTTCCAGATATGACTGTTGAAGAAAATTTATTAATGGGCGGATATATAAAAGATAAAACAGAAGAGTCATTTGAAGAGGCAGAGAGAGTGCTTCAAAAATATGAAAGATTAAAAAATAGAAGAAATCAACCGGCTAAAGTTTTATCAGGTGGAGAAAGAAGATTGTTAGAAATTTCAAGAGCTTTAGTTATGAAACCATCTATATTATTGGTAGATGAACCATCAATTGGCCTAGAACCAAAATATATAGAAATGGTTTTTGAAATTTTAGGAGATTTACAAAAAAACGAAAAGAAAACTATTATTCTAGTTGAACAGAATGCAAAAAAAGGATTAGAATTTGCAGACATCGGATATGTTTTGGTATCTGGACAAACTGCAATTGCAGGAAAAGGGGATGAGCTTTTAAGCAATCCTGATGTTGGTCGTCTATTTTTAGGCGGTTAATGATAAATTTAAAATACTTTTTTAAAGGTTTGGGCTGTGTAAAAAGTTTTGATAGTCCTGCAATTGCACTTGGTTGTTGCATGGTAGCTATCGGGGCATTATTCAAAAATATAGGATTCAATCTTCAAGAAAGTGTGTTTTCAACTTTTCTAACTTATGCTTTACCAGGCTCACTGGTTATGGCTGAAACCATGATTATAGGTGGATCATTACTAAATATTTTTTTTGCTGTTTGGTTAGTAAACTCTCGTTTATATCCAATGACAGTTTCTCTAATGCCTTTGATGATGCATAAAAGTCAACCAAAATGGAAATATTATATCTCTTGTCATTTCGTAGCTGTTTCTGCCTGGCTGATAATGAAGAATAATTATAAATCTATAGCAAAAGAAAATAGAATAGATTATTGGATTGGTGTCGGTACTGCGACCTGGTCCATTGCTATTATAGCTACATTCATTGGTTATATTACAGCAGATTATCTTAATAAAGATATCATGATTGGATTAGCAATTATTAATCCAGTTTATTTTATGTGTATGATGATTGGATCGATGAAAACTCTTCAAATAAATTCTTCGATTATACTTGGTGCAGTTTTGGGTCCAGCTTTTTATTTAATTTCTCCAGAGTGGTGTATTCTTTTTGGGGGCTTAATAGCTGGAACAATAGCTTTCATTTTAGGAGAAGAAAATGTCAAATAGTATATTTCTTGCAATATTGGTTACTTCTTTAGCAACTTTTTCTTCAAGATTTTTTGGAGTTATTACATCAGAAAAAATAAAAGAGAATTCAAAAATTTTTAGATGGTTTAATTGTTTAGCTTATTCAACTTTAGCAGCATTAATAGCTAGAATAGTTATTTTTCCATCAGGAGCCTTATCCGAAGTTGATTATTTTGTTAGATTTATAGTTATAATTAGCTCAATATTTATATTTTATTTAACGAAGAAAAACTTAGTTTACCCAACCATTTTCTCTGCTATCATATTGTCTTTAATAAATAGTCTTTAAGTATGAAAAAATTATTTTTAATATTAATCTTTCTGATGTTATCTAATTTAGCTAACGCTGGATGTGACGATCCATTAAAAGATGGAGTAGATTATACAAATTGTAGATTTTCCGAAGGTCAAGATTTACAAGGTAGTTTTCTACCAAATTCAAATTTATCTTTTGCAAGCTTCATACAAGTTAATTTTGATAAAAGTATAATGATGAATTCAAATTTATCTTTTGGAACTTTTCCAGAATCTACTTTTGTAAGAGCTAATCTATATGAGTCTATATTAATAGGAGCAAATTTTGAAAAAACAAATTTCACTGGTGCAAATCTTACAAGAGTCGATTTTATGGGTTCAACATTAATTGAAGCAAATTTTCAAAATTCAAATTTAATGGGAGCCAATTTTACATCATCAAATATGATAAATGCAAATTTCGAAGGGGCTAATTTAATTGGTGCTACCTGGACAGATGGAGAAACTTGTGGCTCCACTTCTATAGGGGAATGTAAAAAATAATTTGAATGCATGAAAGCTTAAGCGATATTGAGGGCTTTGAAATATCTTTCCATGAAAAATCAAAAAGAATAATCAATATTAAAATAGAAGATCAAATTATAGAAAGATTAATATTTCCTTTTAAAAAATTTGATATCACTTCATTAGAATACAAACCATTTACTAGATTTACTATAGCAAAAAGCTTAAACGATATTTCTTCAGGCAAATTAGGAAATTTTATAAATGCAATATTAAAAGATAGAAACGCAGGTTGTTTTATTATTGGTCCGAAAAATATTTCATCTAAAATTAATCAAAATTTTTTGGTAAAGTTATCAACTGCAATCGCACATCTAATTGGAAATCCAAATCATGATGCAATGGCAGGAAAATATTATGCAAGATTTCATGTTAAACATGAAGATGACAGCGACTCTTATTTAAGAAAAGCATATATAAATATGGATCTTCACACAGATGGAACTTATGTAAAAGAGAAGACCGATTGGTTATTAATGTCAAAACTTGAAGAAGAAAATGTTGATGGAGGAGAAACAGTATTGTTGCATTTAGATGATTGGGAACATTTAGAAGAATTATTTAATGATGAAATTGGAAAACAAAATTTTATTTGGGGATCTCCAAAGAGCAAAAATATAGATTATAAAATAGAACATCCTGTTTTTTTCAAAGATCAAGAGGGAAGAGCTCAAATTTCTTATATAGATCAGTTTCCTGAACCAAAAAATATGGAACAAGGTTTATTTTTACAAAAACTTTCTGACACCTTGGAAGAAAGTAAAGAAAAGATAGTTATTCCTTTACCAGTAGGCAGTGCATTAGTTGCAAATAATTATTTTTGGTTGCATGGAAGAAAATCATTTAAACAAAATAAAAATTTAAGTAGAGAATTGTTAAGAATTAGAGGTTCCTTTTTCAATAATTAAGTGTAGAAACTAAATTATGAAATTGGGATTTATAGGAACAGGCAAGATAACATCATCAGTAGTTACAGGAATATGTGGTTCAAAATTATCTTACAATAAAATAATTCTTTCTCCAAGAAACAGAAGGACTGCCCAAAAACTTAAAAAAAAATATAGAAAAGTTTCAATTGCAAAAAATAACCAAGAAATTGTTAATTCTTGTAATTGGATTTTTTTAGCAGTTACACCAACTGTAGGTAATAAAATAATAAAAAATTTAAAATTTAAATCAAACCAAACTATAGTTAGTTTTATTTCGACAATGACTTTGCCTCAACTTAAAAAGGCAATTAAAGTAAAAGCAAAAATTTTTAGAGCAATTCCATTACCCCCAATTTCTTTAAGAAAAGGACCGGTGCCAGTATTTCCTCCAAATAAAAAGGTTAAAAGTTTTTTTGATAAACTTGGAACAACTGTTGAAATTAATAATGAAAAACTTTCAAAAAACTTTTGGTCTACTTCAGGGATGATGGCTCCATTTTATGAATTATTAAATACGATGTCTAATTGGTTAGTTAAACGTGGAGTAAAAAGAAATAAAGCTCAAAGATATATAACTTCACTTTTTGTTGCTTTATCTGAAGATGCGGTAGTAAATTCTAAAAAAGATTTAAAATATTTAGTAAAAGAATCTCAAACTCCAGGAGGACTTAACGAGCAAGGAGTTAAAGAATTGAGAAAAGATGGCTTCTATAGATCTACTGAAAAAACATTAAATAGTATTCTTAAAAGATTAAACAAAGTATAATTTTTTATGCAGTCAGATTCAAATATTCTGCAAATTGAAAATCTTTCAAAATATTTTGGAGGTCTAGCTGCTGTTTCTGATTGTTCATTAAAAATCAAGAGAGGTTCAATAACAGGAATCATCGGTCCCAATGGATCTGGAAAAACTACTTTATTTAATCTTATCGCTGGAAATTTAAAATCAACAGAAGGTAAAGTTTTATTTAATAATGAAAATATTACAGATGTGCCATCTTATGAGTTATTTTCCAAAGGATTGTTGAGAACTTTTCAAATTGCACATGAATTTACAAATTTAACAGTGCTTGAAAATTTAATGATGGTTCCTGGAAATCAGTCCGGTGAAATCTTGCTAAATGCTTTGTTAAAACCAAATATAATAAAAAAAGAGGAAGAAGAAATAAGAAGTAAAGCTTATGAAGTTACAGAATTTTTAAATCTTAAACATTTAGCAAACGAAAGGGCAGGAAATTTGTCAGGAGGTCAAAAAAAATTATTAGAACTTGGAAGAACAATGATGGTTGATTCCAAATTAGTGTTGCTTGATGAAGTGGGAGCAGGAGTTAACAGGACTTTGCTAAAAGATTTGGGAACTGCAATTTTAAGGCTGAATAAAGAAAAAAATTATACTTTTTGTATGATTGAACATGATATGGATTTTATTAGCAGAATGTGCGATCCAGTAATTGTAATGGCGGAAGGCTCTGTTTTGTTTGAAGGTACCTCAGACGAAGTAAAGAAAAATGAAAAAGTTATAGAAAGTTATTTAGGAAGAGGAAAGAGTAACGAAGGAGAAAATAATTAATGGCATTTTTTGAAGGAAATATGATGACTGGAGGATATGGTGATGGTCCAGATATAATCAGCTCTTGCACTATCAATGCTAACAAAGGTGAAATTGTTGCAATTTTAGGACCTAATGGTGCTGGAAAATCAACAGCAATGAAGGCAATGCTCGGACTTCTTAACTTAAAATCTGGAAGTGTTTTAATTGACGGTGAAGACATCAGCAAGATTTCTCCTCAAGAAAGAGTAAAAAAAGGAATTTCATTTGTACCTCAGACAAAAAATGTATTTGCCGAATTAACTGTTAAAGAAAATCTAGAAGTTGGTGCTTTTCTAAGAACAGATGATGTTGCGAAAGTAATTGAAGAAATTTATAATTTATTTCCAATTTTAAGTGAAAAAAAAGATCAAGTAGTTGGTCAATTATCTGGAGGTCAGAGACAACAAGTTGCGCTTGGTAGAGCTTTAATGATTAAACCTTCAGTATTAATGCTGGACGAACCCACAGCAGGCGTATCCCCAATTGTTATGGATGAATTATTTGAACATATAGTTCAAGTAAAAAAAACTGATGTTGCAATAATAATGGTTGAGCAAAATGCTAAACAAGCACTAAGCATTTCCGATCGAGGATACATATTAGTAACTGGAGAAAATAAATTTGAGGGATCTGGAAAAGAATTGTTGAATGATCCAGAAGTCAGAAGATCATTTTTAGGAGCATAATGGAATCTATTAATGCAATCATAGTTCTATTAAATTATACAGTTCTTCCCGCATTAACTTATGGTTCTCAATTAGCACTTGGTGCTATTTTTGTAACACTTATTTATGGAATTCTAAGATTTGCAAATTTTGCAACTGGAGACATGATGTCTTTTGGTACTATGTTTGCGGTTTTATTAACTTACTATTTACAATCAAAAGGAGTAAGTTTTGGTTTTTTACCAACAGCACTACTTACAATTCCTTTTGCAGTTGCAATGATGATTTTCTATATGCTACTTATAGATAAGACTGTTTTTAGTTATTACAGGATAAAAAAAAGCCCACCTGTCCAACTTGCGATGGTTAGTTTAGGAGTAATGTTTGTTACCCAAGCTATTATAAGAATAATTATTGGACCATCTGATAGAAGATTCCTTGATGGAGAAAAATTTATTTTAAAAGCTTCAGAATTTAAAGAAATGACAGGATTAAGTGAAGGTCTTACAATTAAATCTACTCAAGTTATAACATTAGTTGTTACTGTTGTTGTTGTTTCTATTATGTTTTGGTTTTTAAACAAAACTAAAACTGGAACAAGTATGCGTGCTTATTCAGATAATGAAGATTTAGCTTTGTTATCTGGCATAGATCCTAAAAAAGTTGTTATGATTACATGGATTATTGCCGGCGTATTAGCAACCATTGGGGGAATTCTTTATGGTTTAGATAAAAGTTACAGACCATTTGTCTATTTTAATAACATGCTTCCAATATTTGCTGCTGCAATTGTTGGAGGAATTGGAAATCCTTATGGAGCATTTTTTGGGGGTTATGTAATAGCTTTTGCGGAAATTTTTTTAACTTACGCTTATAAAAGGTTTTTTGTTTATCTGCTGCCTGAATCTTTGGAACCAAATTCTTTGATGCAGCTTTTATCAACTGACTATAAGTTTGCAATTTCATTCTCTATTTTAGTGGTTGTTTTATTGTTTCGACCCTCTGGAATTTTTGAAGGGAAGAAAATATGAAGAAGTACTCAAATGTTATTGCTGCTTACTCTATTATGTTAATTCTTATAATATTAGTAGGAATATTCCAATCCTGGTCTATTGCACTATCGATTTTTAATTATTGTATGATTTCAGCAGTAATGACTATGGGAGCAAATATTCAATGGGGTTATGCGGGATTAATTAATTTTGGAATTATGGGCTATACAGCCTTAGGAGGTTTAGCGGTAGTACTTGTGTCAGTTGCGCCCGTCCCTGAAGCATGGCGAGTTGGTGGATTAAATATGATGACTTGCCTTGCAATAATAATTGGAATGATATTTTCAATTAAATATATTTTAAAAAAAATACAAAAATCAAAAAAAAGAAATTATTTAATTGCTGCAATTATATTTATAGGTTTGATATTAATTAAATTAATATCTGGTCCTGCAATAGAAAACATAGAAGCTGTTGAACCTGCAAAATTTGGATTTTTAGGTGGTCTTGGAATGCCAGTTTTATTTTCATGGATAGTAGGAGGATTTTTTGCTGCAGGACTTGCATATATTGTTGGAAAAGTAGCGCTTGGATTAAGAGCGGATTATTTAGCTATTGCTACATTATTAATTGCAGAAATTGTTGTTTCAATAATTAAACACGAAGATTGGCTAGCTAGAGGCGTTAAAAATGTAATTGGATTAAAAAGACCAGCACCATATGAAATAGATTTACAGACTTCTCCTTGGTTTATTAATTTAGTTGAAAAATTTCATTCAACTAAATTAGCTGCACTAAATTCGCTTTCTGAAAAACAAGAATTATTAAATCAATTAGTTATTGATGCTTCTTCAATTTATGTAAAACTTTGTTTTGCAGGACTGTTTTTGATTGTTGTTGTTATTTTATTAATTATCACACAAAAGGCTCTTTATTCTCCTTGGGGAAGGATGATGAGAGCAATAAGAGACAATGAAGAAGCCGCTAGTGCAATGGGAAAAAATATTGTTAAACAGCACTTATTTATATTTATTTTAGGTTCAGCAATAGTTGGTATAGCCGGAGCAATGATGGTAACAAATGATGGATTGTTTACACCAGGAAGCTATAGACCGATGAGATATACCTTTGTAATTTGGGTTATGGTTATTGTTGGTGGAACAGGAAATAATTTTGGAGCAATACTAGGAGGATTCGTAGTATGGTTTTTATGGGTACAAGCTGCTCCAATGGCTCTATTCTTTATAAATCTTTTTACAGCGCACCTTCCAGAAACAAATGAATTAAGAATTCATTTAATTGAGAGCGCTCCATATTTTAGATTTTTATTAGTAGGAATAGGTCTTCTATTGATTATGCGTTTTAGACCACAAGGAATACTTCCAGAAAAAATAATTAAACAATAATAATTTAGAAAATAAAAAACCCCGGCAATTAAAATTGCCGGGGTTTTAAATTAGACTTTATCTTTGTTTTTTAGTTTTGAATTTACCACCTTTGATTTCCTTCTCAAGGAAAGAACCGGCAGCTTCTCCAACATCTGTAAGCATAACTCCAGTAGCACCTTCGTAATCTACAGCTTTTCCTTTAGCTAATAAATCAAGTGCTTTTTTCAATTCACCTGGATAAATTTTCTTACCAGGTGCATTAGCAACATCCATTACATTTGCTTGAACTGTAGCTCTATCTGCTTTTCCACCAGCTTGCATTGCAAGAACTATTAGAGCAGCAGCATCATAAGATTCTCCAGTATAAGGTCCAGAAGAGTCAATCCCTGCAGCTTTTGCTACTTCAGCAAATTTTCCAGCTCCTTTTCCAGTTGATCCTGGAAGTGAACCAAATGATTTATTTAAGTCTTTACCAAATCTGTCAGTTAAAGAGTCACCAATCATACCATCAGATAATACAAACACATCAAATGCGCCTGAGTCTAATGATCCTTGGATTATACTTCCACCTGCTTGGTCTAAGTAACCTAAAACTGCTAAAGCATCTCCGCCAGCAGCAGCTAAAGTAGCAACTTCAGCACCATAATCACCTTTACCTTCTTCGTGAGCAGTTACTACAGTTACATTAATACCGTGTGCTTTTACAGCGGCAACATAAACATCAGCTAATCCTTTTCCGTAGTCATTATTTGTATGAGTTACAGCAAGTGATTTAACTTTTCTATCTTTTGTTATGTCAGCTAAAATTTGACCACCTCTAGCATCTGACGGTGCAGTTCTAAAGAAATAACCATTATCATTTAAATCGGTTAATCCTGGAGAAGTTGCAGAAGGTGAAATCATCACTACTCCATTTGGAACAGCAACATTAGTTGCTATAGCACCTGTAACACCAGAACAGTCAGCTCCCATGATAGCTACAACGCCACCTGAAACTAAACCTTCAGCAGCTGCAGTTGCAGCAGCAGAGTCAACACAAGTTGAGTCAGCTCTTTCAACTGATATTTTTTGCCCCCCTAATAATGAACCAGAATCTGAAGCTTCTTTAAAAGCAAGCTCTGCAGATGCGGCCATAGCAGGAGTTAGAGATTCAATAGGACCTGTAAATCCTAAAATGACCCCCATTTTAATATCTGCTAATACATTTGAAGAAATCGTCGATGCAAATATAAAAGCAGCCAAAATTAATTTTTTCATATTTTTCCTTTTAATTGTTAACAATTTATAAAAACAAAATTAAATCTTATTAGTTTAAATTTTCAATGAGAAAATTATCTAGTTTTATGCAGTAAATAGACCGATGTAATAACAATTATTCCACCACAAACAGTAATTATAGTCGGAATTTCACCAAAAATAAAAAATGTTAGTATTAATCCAAAAACTGGGAATAGAGAGTAAAAAGGAAGAACTTTGCCCACTGGATAAAACTTATAAAGATAAAACATCATCAAGTGACCAAATATTGATATTATTGCTCCCGCATATAAAACTGTAAGCCATCCATTTAAATCTATCTTATTAATTTGATTAATTACATTTCCTTCAAATATATTTGATAAAGAAAATAAAATGACAAATCCAACTAAACCCATGAATGCATTTGTAAACTTTACATCTAACTCTTTTAGATATCTTGAAAAAACTTGTGATAAACCATAAAAAAAAGCCATTCCACAAATTAATATAAATCCCAAAACTTCATCCAAAACTTTTGGATCAAAAGCGATAAGAACTATTCCTAAAAACGAAGTTATTATTAAAATCCATTTTTTTAGGCTAATACTTTCGTTAAGAAAAAATGAACTTAAAATAATTGCAAATGGTATTGAAAGTTGAGCACCTATTGTTATGGGTGCCAATATATTAGAAACATATAAAGAGACATACAAAAAGAAATTAACCGCTACACCCATTGATATTGAAAAACCAACCAAAGGTAGAAAGTATTTTTTTGAAGGAATTTTTATCTTACAAAAGGGAACCAAACACAAAAAAACAATTCCCATTCTTAAAGCTCCAAATAAAATTGGATTAACAGATGAATCTAGACCAAATTTACCTAAAGGATATGCGCTTCCTAAAAAGAACATTACCAATACAATTAATGCTGTATGTTTGTTTGACAAAACTATCTCATCGAGAAAGGGTCTAAAGTTGGTTTGTCCGAAGTATAATACCAAGTTGTTTTAACTCTTGTATAATCTTTAATAGATTCAACTCCAGCCTCTTTTCCAAAGCCGCTATCTTTTATTCCTCCAAAAGGAGCTGACGGAGAAATGAGTCTATAAGTATTTACAAATGTAATACCTGCTCTTATAGCTTTCGAAACTCTTAAACCTCTCGAAAAATCACTTGTATAAACTCCAGAACTCAATCCGTATTGATTATCATTCATTTTCTTTATTACTTCATCTTCTGTTTTAAATCTCATTACAGATAATACAGGTCCAAAGAGTTCATTTTCTGCTGCTGGTAGATTGTGATTATCACATTCAATTATTGTAGGTGAAAAATAATAACCTTCATTAGAAAATGAATGTCTTTTTCCACCACATTTTATTTTTCCACCTTGATCTAAAGTAAGTTTTATATTTTTTTCAATTATCTCTAACTGTTTAAAATTACTCAACGGGCCCATTTCGCTTTCTGGATCCATCGGAGCTCCAATTTTTATTTTTTCAGCTCTTGCAGCAAGTTTATCCAAAAATTCATTGTAAATTCCTTCTTGTAAATACAGTCTTGATCCAGCTATACAACTTTGACCACTTGCTCCAAAAATTCCCGCTGTTATTCCATTAATTGCATTCTCTTGACGTGCATCATCAAATACAGCGACTGGGCTTTTGCCTCCTAATTCTAAACTTACTTCTGATAAATTTTCAGCAGAGTTTCTAATGATATGTCTTGCAGTCTCAGGTCCACCTGTAAACGCAACTTTTTCAACTAAATTATGAGTAGTTAATGCTTTTCCACAAGGGTCTCCAAAACCAGTTATGACGTTCACAACACCTTTTGGTATACCGGTCTCTTCAATAAGTTTTGCAAACTCAAACATTACTGCTGGTGCAAGTTCTGATGACTTAATGACCACAGTATTTCCCATAGCAAGAGCTGGAGCTAACTTAGTTACTGTTAAAAGCATTTGTGAATTCCAAGGAATTATTGCTGCAATAACCCCGATAGGTATTCTTGTTGTGATGGCTTGTATATTCGGCTTGTCTATTGGCAAAACAGTACCTTCAACTTTATCTGCTAACCCCGCATAATAATCGTAATATTCAGCTATATAGTTTGCTTGCTTGTTTGTTTCTCTAAAAAGTTTACCAGTATCAATCGTTTCAATTTTTCCTAAAAGTTCTGCGTTTTCTCTAAGTTTATTTGCGATTGCTCTTAAATAATTACCCCTATCTCTTGGTAGTAATTTTGACCATTCACCTTCAAAAGCTTTTTGTGCAGCTTTAACAGCTTTATCAACATCATTTGCACTAGCCTCGGGAACTATTGCCCAAGGTTTATTATTTTCTGGATTTAGTGTTTCAAATGTTTTTTTGGTATCAGATTCAACCCAATCTCCGTCAATAAACATTTTATATTTTTTAAGCTCAGTCATTTTGAATATGTTTTTTAATAGCCATGTTTACATCATCTGCGCATTCAATACTACACAGATGTTTTCCTTTAGAAATTATTTTTACATTGGAATTATTAATAACTTTACTTAGATTTACAGACATTTCTGGTGTAGATCCTATATCTCCTTCTCCAGTCATAATTAAAGTTTTAGTTTTAATTTTTTCAAACTGCTCATTGTCCTTATGGTTTACAAACAGTTCATAGATTTTAAGAAAATTCTCTATGTTATTTTGTTCAAGTATTGAGCTAATTTTATTATAAGTATTTGGATTTTTTTCTAAGTATTCATCTGTGAACCATCTTTTAAGCGCTTGTTTTGACAGACTTTTGCTTTTTTTTGCAAGTTCAAATCTATCTTTTACTATTTGTTGTTGTTTTTCTGATCTTTTAAATATTGAACAAAGAAGAATTAATGATTCTAATCTATCACTATGTTTTGATGCAAAATTTCTAGCTATTAAAGAACCAATTGAAAAACCCACTAAATGAATTTTTTTTATATTCAGTTCATTGATAAGATTGATTAGTTGATTTGAAAAATCATCAAAAGTTATATTTTCTTTATTTAAAGGAGTTTTTCCGTGACCCAGTATATCATAAGCAAGAAAAGTATTTTTAAATATATTTAATTGAGGTTCCCAGATTTTATGATTTAGACCTACACCATGTATAAAAACTATTGGAACATCATTTTTTTTATCTAATACATAAAATGTATTTTTCGAATCTTTTGCATTGATCATTATTTACTTGGGTTCAATGCCCATTTCTTTCATATCTTGATATCTGTCACCTGTTCTAGCATGAGCTCTACCTGTCGATGCTCCTCCTATTGCAATTACAATTTCATTATTAAATGGAGCATCATGAATTGTAAACTCATGTGTTAAGTAGTATGGTCTTAAACCAGAGTCTGTTTTATGCATCATTGGGATAGAAATTTTTGAACCTGCGGGTCCTCTAGTATTTGTAAAGCTTAAATAAGATGTTCCTCCAACAGCATCCCTAAATTTATTTCCAAATCTTAAAGTATGAATAAAAGCTGATGCATGTTCTATTTCACCATCCAAACCAACAACTCCAGCCTTTCCATATGCTAATATTTTTTCAGGTGACCCTATTTCTTTAATTAATTCAGGAACTAAAATGTCTCCAAGTTTTGGAGCCAAATCTAATATAACTGGCTTTAGGTCTTCAACAAATCCTTGTCCATCCCATGGGTTTTTAAAAACTGCAGCAACAGAAACTAGCAGTACAGGTTCTTTTGCTTCTTTGCCACCCTCTATAAAAGTTTTGTCTATAAATTTAGTAAATTTTCTTAATTCTAATGTCATTTTTCAATTTTATGTTTAAAGCTATCTCTTCTAAAACTGTATAGTGCTTTTGGATCTACATCAACATCTATAACAACTGGTTTTTTTATTTTAAGTGCAGCTTTTAATGTAGGATTTATTTCGGAAATTTTTGTAACTTTAAATCCTTTTGCTCCATAGAGTTCGGCTAATTTATCAAACCTAGGACTGTTTATGTCAGCACCCAGATATCTTTTTCCATAAAAATCTTTTTGATACGCTTTTTCAGCACCCCAACTTTTATTATTCATAACAATTGTTATTGTGTTGATTTTATATTCAACAGCTGTACTTAATTCAGAAATAGTCATACCAAATCCACCATCACCCATTAAACTAACCACTGTTTTCTTAGGTTTGGCTAGTTTTACACCTAATCCACAGGCAAAAGAAAAACCAACCAATCCAAAATCTAAAGGTGTAAATAATGATGGAGGAGAGTAGTAATTCAAAGAGTCAGTGGCCTGTAGACATAATGTTCCAGCATCAAGTGTTATGGCAGAATTTTTAGGAAGTGTTTTTCTTAATTCTTTAAATAAACTCGAGGGCTGGATTGGAAAATTTTTTGCTTTCTTATTATCTCTATCATTTAGAAATTTTGATCTTTCTTTCAAATAAGAATTGGTCCAATTTTTTACATTCAAAAAAATTTTTTGTTTTTTTATTTCTTTATATAATTGATTGGCAGTTAGAGCTGCATCGGCATGAATTCCAACTGATACAGGAAAATATCTTCCAAGCATTTTTTTTTCTAATTCTACTTGAATAATTTTTGCTTTTTTATTTATGTTTTTATAGGAATAAAATGTAGAATTAAAACCCAGTCTTGTTCCCAAAGCTATAATAATATTAGCTTCTTTTACAAGTCTAGAAGCCACAGGGTTTCCTCTAGGACCCATTTGTCCAGCATTTAATTTGTGATCAAAAGGTATTGCATCTCCATGACCCGCTGCTGTTACAATTGGAATATTTAATAATTTTGCTAATTTGATTATATCTTTATACTTTGAATTGTATTTAATCCCACCTCCAACAATAATGACTCCTCTATTCGAATTAGAGATTAATTTTACTGCTTTTTTTATAGAGTTTGGTTTAGCTTTGATCGAACTATGTTTTGCATAAGAAATTTTACTTTCATTAATCTTAAATTTTGATTTTTCAGCCAATATATTTCTAGGAAGATTAATGCATACGGGACCTCTTCTTGGTGACATAGCTAATTTGAAAGCTTCACTAAAAGTTTCAGGAATTTTTTTTACACTTTTTACTAACCAAGTTTTTTTTGTGATAGGTTTAAATAATGATTGCTGGTCAAGCCCTTGAAAAGCATCTTCCATTTTATCTTTAGTAGAGAATGAACCTGCAATAGAAACTACAGGAGAGAAAGCAGCTTTGGCTTGTGCTATCCCAGTAACCAAATTAGTTACACCTGGACCATTTTGTCCAGCAAGTATTACTCCAGGACCGTTAGAAGCTCTAGCGTATCCGTCCGCCATATGCGTACCAGTTCTTTCATCTCTTACGCCTATATATTTAATTTTTTTTTGAAGATACAGCGCATCAAAAATTTCCATTGTAGCAGAACCAATTAGACCAAAAACATGTTTAACCTTTTCTTTTTTTAATGATTTAACTGCGGCCTGGCCTCCAGTTAGATTTTTTTTGGATTTGATCACGAAACTTTTTTGACTTCAGAATTTAAATCATCTTTAAAGTGAGGCATTACTTTTTCTGTAAACATTTTTATACTTTTCATACAGTCTTCATGTTTAATTCCAGGGAAATTCGACCATACTTGAAGATTTTGTAAGTTAAGTTCAGATTTAAGTTCGTGAATTTTGTCAATTACATACTCGGGCGTTCCAAAGAGCATGTTTCTTTTATGTAGAAAATCATAATTTAATAAATCTAATTTACCTTTCGTTTCAGGCAGTTTTTCATCAGGATCCATATGATTTCCAAGACCTCTCCAATGACAGACCCATCTCATATAATTAACCATGTGTTCACCAGCTTTTTCTTTAGCTTCTTCCATTGTGTCCGCAACAAACATGTCTCTAACTAAAGTTACACCTTCTCCTAATTCTACATTTCTCTTTTCTTTTTCTGATCTAGCATTTTTGTATGCTTCAAATTTAATTTTCAATGCTTTAACGGTAGGTATCCACATTATGACATTTATTCCATTTTGAGCTGCCCATTCTATTGATCTAATACCATCTACAACTTGATGAATTGGAGGATGAGGAGATTGAAATGGTTTTGGAACTACACTGATTTTTTTAATAGTATTATCTTCCATATTCATAAACTCATCACTCGGAGGACTCATATCGTGTTGCCAGATATGATTAGGATGAGGGTAAGTGTAAAACTCACCTTCATGTTTAAAGAATTTTTCTGTCCATGCTTTTTTTAAAATTTCTAATGTTTCAGCAAATAGTCTAAAATTTTTTGCCTGATCTTTAAGATCAGCTTCAATATTTAAATTAATAGCTTCTCTACCATAAATTCCTCTAGCAACACCAACCTCAACTCTTCCCTTTGAAAGTTGGTCCAGTGTCGCAATATCCTCAGCTAATCTAATTGGATTATGAAATGTAATCACATTTGCTGCTTGGCCTATTCTTATGTTTTTTGTTCTTGCGGCACAATCAGCTCCTAACATTAAAGGATTTGTACAAGACTCCATTCCTTCATGATTAAAATGATGCTCAGTAAACCAAATAGAATTCCATTTATTTTGATCACAATATTCAGATATTTCTTTAGTCTCATCAAGTAATTGATGATAAGGTTTATGTGTCCAATTTGTAGTGTTACAGAAATAACCGAACTTCATTAAAGCCTCCTTTAAAAATCAATTTAAAGACGACCGATCCCACTTTCGTAAATCTTTAAATAGATACGATGAGTTATGTATCGCTTTATAAATAAATATTATTATTCTTATCGTTGATATTCAATGAATTTTTTTAATGATTGATTTAGGAATTTTTCATAAATCAAACCTTTATTGTTGATTTTTTTAGCATTTAAAAAATCTGTATTCATTTTGAAGTCATAAGAAGGTTCAAAAAAGAAAGGAATAGACATACGTTTTTTTTTATTCCATAGCACTCTATGATTTGTTGCTTTAAACTTGCCTTTACTTAAAAATTCAAGAGCTCTTCCTGTATTAACTACTAAAGCATTATTATTAAAAGGTACATTGTGCCATTTTTTTGTTTTTCTATTTTGGACTTGCAAACCACCTTTCTTCTCTTGATAAAGAATTGTAAATATTCCACTATCAACATGAGTTTCGCATCCCAGCGCAACACCATCTTCTTTTGAAATTTCTACTGGTTTTGTTTGGTTTGGGTAATAATTGAACCGTAATGTGCTAAGAGTTTTTAATCTTGAAAATGCTTCTTTTGAAGTATGTGTGTTCTTTTTATAAAGTTTAATTATGCTTTTAAACAGAACTTCTCCTAAAATAAAAACACTATCAAAATAAGCCGATAAAATTTTAATTGATTTTTTGTCTAAGGATTTAGTTAAATTAATATATTCAATATATTGGTTTTTTAATTTTTCAGCATATTTTTGAGTAATTTTTAAATCTCCTATATCCAATCCTTCTTTACCGTTTACATCGTTTGGAAAATATCCCCTGTATACATTTTTATTTTTAGGATTCCATTTTTTAGGCGAAAGTTTTGTTTTATTTTTTTCAGATGAGTTAAAAAACTTATTACCAACTTTACAAATGTCTCTAATATTTTTTTGATTTATTCCATGCCCTGTAACTTGAAAAAAACCAGTATTAATACAAGCTTCTTTAATTTTATTAATGGTTTTAATTGATTTATCTGAATGATAACCATCTTTTATCAATGAAGAAATATTAATAGTGGGAATTAAATTTTTTTTCATTTATCTAAGAGGTTTTTCAGTAGCTATAGATTGATCTTGTGCCTTTTCACGCATAAAAATATAAATACCGCTAGATACTATTATAAATATTCCTATTACCGTACTTAATGTTGGTATTTCATCAAAATATATCCATCCTATTAATGGTGACCATAATAATATTGAATATTCAAAAGGAGAAACCACAGATGGAGACGCAATGCTGTAAGCTGTAAATAGAAAAAGAAAAGCAACAGTAGCCGTAACTCCAGTAGCAGCCATTAATAGAATACTAGACTCTAAATCAACAAACCACTTTCTAAATATAAATTGAGAAGCCGGATGATCTGAGGTGTTGTATTGACCATCTCCAATTATAAAATAAAAAATTATACTTAAAATTATTGCTCCAATATAAAATGCAAATGTTTGAGTATAAACGTTATCTTTTTTAGATGTAATTTTTATTATTATCATTGATAGTGAATAACAAAACGCACATAAAATAGGCAACAAACTTAAATAGTTAAAATTACTAAAATCAGGATTTAAAGTTATGTAAACTCCAACAAATCCCACAGCTACAGCAGACCATCTTCTTATTCCTATTTCTTCTTTCAAAAAAAAATTAGCGAATATTGTGATTAAAAAAGGAGTAACAAAAAATAAAGCTGTAGCGGTACCCAGAGGTAATACGGTTAAAGAAACATAAAAAGAACTAAAACCAAAGAAAAAAAGTATTACACGACATAAAGTTAAAATTGGATATTGACTTTTAAATATAATTGGTTTTTTTGTAAGTTTTAAAAATATTAAAATAAGAACAAAACTTACCACGGTCCTTATTAAGTAAATTTCATAAAGAGCAACAAAATTATAAACATGTTTCATAATCCCGTCTTGTACTGAAAAAACCATCATGGCTAACAATATGTAAATTATTCCTTTAGGATTATTATTTTGTCTAGACATTCGCCCATATAACATAGAATTTTTCTTCTTTATATTTTTATTAATTATGTAATATTAAAATTATGATTTCAGAAGAAGATCAAATAATGATGGAGACTCTTTACTGGTGGGGGATACCAACTTTATTTAGATGCAAAAATGATCCTGATCCAAAAAATTGTGATATTGCTTTAGTAGGAGCTCCTCATAGCACTGGAAATGGAACAACTGAAAGAGATCAACATTTAGGCCCTAGGGCTGTAAGAAATATTTCTGCAATGCTTCGGAGATCTCACCTTGAGTATGGAATTGACCCGTGGAAATTAAATAAAATTCATGATTTAGGCGATGTTCCTTTTCCTGAAGCTAATGATAATGAAAAATGCATTGAAAGAATCTCAAGTTTTTATGACCATATTGAAAAAGCTGAAAAGCCAGTTGTATCAATTGGCGGTGATCATTCAGTTACTGGAGGAATAGTTCAAAGTTTAGCAAAAAAAGATTCTAAATTAACTAAAGGTAAAAAAATTACTTTAGTTCACTTTGATGCCCATACCGATTGTTATGAAAAACTAGATCATTTTTTAGGTGCAAAAAAATCAGCAGCACATTGGGCATCTTATTTAGTTAAACAAGGTAACGTAGATCCGCATACAAGTACTCAAATAGGAATAAGAGGAAATCCTAGAACTTTAGATTGGTTGCAAGCAAGTTATGATATTGGATACCAAGTTATTACAATGGATGAATACAAAGAACTAGGTCATGAAAAATGTTCTAAAATGATTTTAGATAGATTAGGGGACAATCCTATTTATGTTACATTTGATCTTGACTGTTTAGATTCAACAGTAGCACCAGGAACAGCAAATATTGAACCTGCATTTAGAGGTTTTAATATGGACGAAGCAAGAAAACTTATACAAAGTTTAAAAGGAAAAAATGTTATCGGTGGAGATGTAGCTTGTTTAATGCCAACCAAAGACAATCCAAATAATATTACTTCAATGGTTGCAGCTTCTATAATGTTTGAAATTATTTGTTTAATAAGTGTTAATATAAATAAGAAATGAAACTTAATGAAAAACAACTTAAAGATATTGATGAAATTGGCTATACAATACTCTCTGGTTGGTTTTCTGAAGAAGAAGTAAAAAATATTCGCAAAGAAATGATAACAGTCTTTAAAGAAAAGACTGAATCGAACATAGTTGAAAAATCTTCTGGTGAAGTTCGCACTGCAATGGGTTTGCATCTTAGAAACAAACTGTTTGATGATCTAACGCGACATCCCAAGTTTTTTGAACCTGCCCGACAAACTCGTGGCGACAATCTTTATATTCAACAGACAAAAATTAATGTTAAGGCTGCATTTACAGGGGAAGTTTGGCAATGGCATTATGACTTCGCAACTCATTCAGGAGAAGACGGTGTGCCAAAACCTTTAGCATTAAATTTACATGTGTTTCTTGATGATGTTACAGAATTTAATGGACCTCTGTTTTTTATTCCTAAATCTCATAAGTATGGCAGAGTATTATCTAAACTTGATACGGAAACTACGAGTTATCCATTATGGACTGTTGATCAACAGACTGTCAAAAATCTTGTAAAAGAAAACGGAATTGTATCTGCACATGGCAAAGCCGGAACTTCAGTAATTTTTGTAGATAATTTGGTTCATGGGTCAGCACAAAACATGTCTCCTATGGATAGAGCAATCTTTTCTGTGATTCTTAATCCTTGTGATAATGCCCAAACAAAATTTGCTCGACCTGATTATAAGCATGGAAAAGACTTTAAACCCATTAAAGCATCTCCCATAAATTGTTTAATATAAAAAATTAATCTATTGGATAATTCCACGCATCCTCTCCAATAACTTTTGATATAGCTGAGAAATCCTTATTATCATTACCTTCTTCACAAAACTTATTATAAATATCTAAAGCCATAGTTCCAAGCGGGGTAGAGGCATTAACTTGTTTTGCGCATTCATTCGCTAATTTTAAATCTTTATTCATCATGCCAGCTGAAAATCCTGGTCTATAATTGTTGTTTGAAGGAGTTCCATCAATTAAACCTGGTAAAGGTGGATAAACAGAAATTGGCCAACTATTTCCTGATGCATTCTTCATAATTTCATGAACTTTTTTAATATCTATATTTAATCTTTTAGCTAGCATTAAAGATTCGGAAGCAGCAATCATTGTGATTCCCAACGACATGTTATTGCAAATTTTAGCACCGTTTCCACTACCAAGATCACCTGCGTGAAAAATATTTTTCCCCATGAATTTTAATAAAGGTAGTGCAAGATCAAAAGCTTCTTTAGTTCCTCCAACCATTATATTTAAAGTAGCTTTTTGTGCCCCCATTACACCTCCACTTACTGGAGCATCAATCATTTTAATTCCTTTTTTTGTAGCTTGTTTTCCAATTTCAATTGATGTTTGTATATCAATTGTAGAACAATCAATAAGAAGGCAGTTATCAGAAACTTTATTTATAATTCCATTTTCTCCAAGATAAACTTCCTTTGAGTGTTTTCCTTCAGGAAGCATTGTGATTACAGTTGTTAAATCACTTGTAATTAAATCATCTAAATTTTCTACAGTAACAAGATTTTTTTCTTTAGCTTTTTCAATCATTGTTTTTGAAACATCAAAAACTTTAACTTTTTTTCCAGCTTTCATTAAATTTGCAGCCATTGGATTTCCCATATTTCCAACTCCAATGAACGCTATTTGTTCAGACATTATTTTCTCCTTTTTTTTTGATTAATTTACTTTACCAAGTAAATTTACAATTAAGACACCAGCTATAATTAAGCAAATTCCAATTAAACCATATGCATTTGGCATTTGATTGTATTTGATAATTCCAAATATAAGAATTGATGCAACTGTTATTGCGCTATAAGTGGCATAGGCAAATCCAACTGGAATTGCCGACATACCTTTTGCAAGTGAAAACATCGTTACACACATTAATAATATACAAGCAACAGAGGGCGTTAATTTTGAAAATCCATCAGATATTTTTGCAAAACTGTTTGCAGTTATTCCACAAGATATTGCTATTGCTAAAAAAATATATCCAGTTAGCGGTTTCATATTAGTTAGCTTTTCCTAACAAATTTACAATTAATACACCAGCTATAATTAAAGCAAGACCTATTAATGTATAAAGATCTGGCATTTGATTGAATTTATACATACCAACTATTGTAGTTGCGATAATGCACAATCCAGCAAAAGAAGCATAAGTTATTCCAACAGGAATTGTTTTCATTACAAGCGATAAGGTATACATGCATCCAACGATTGTTATTGCGGTTAAAATACTTGGTATTAATAAGGTAAAACCTTGAGCTCCTTTAGCAAAACCATTTGAAGCTGTTCCCAAAACAACTGCAACTATTAGAATTATATAAGCTGTTAAATTACCCATTATATTTAAACAACTTATATCATTTTCTTTTAACTAATTATAATTAAAAAAATCCAATGCCATTCTTGATAAAATATATCGCCAACACCAAAACTAGAAATATATAAATTACAACAATGATTCCAATTTTAATATACTTAATATACTTTTTCACTTAATTGACTAAACATCTAGCTGTGATTTTGTTCCCATCAAGATCACGTATATAACTGTAGTAATTTCCATCAGATCTTGCTCCTGGTTTTCCTTCATCAGTGGCTCCATTTTCTAAAGCTGTAGCATAAAACTTATCTACAGCTTCTTTTGTTTCAGCTGACAAAGCAACCATTGTACCGTTTCCTACAGTAGCATCTTCTTTATTATGTGGTTTGGTAATGTAAAATTTTACATGATCATCATCACTTCCATGACCATAAGCAATATATCTTTCTGTAATAGTAACTTTTTTTAAACCAAGATGAACTAATACAGCATCATAAAACTTACTTGATTTTTCAAGATCATTAGTGCCAACCATTACAAAACCAATTACTTTACTCATTATTTAGGCATTGGAGTTGCACCAGTTTCTAAAGAAATTATTTTACCATCTTTGTACTTAAAAACCGCCATTACAGCTTCAACATTTCCATCATCAAAAGTAACAAAAGCATGTTCAATACCAATTTCATCATTCTCGTAAATTACTCTGACTTTATCTCTATTGATGTCACCACTCATGGCCCATTTAATAACCTCGGCTTTCTTTAAAACATTTCCTGATTTGTGCATTAAAAAAGAATAATCGTCATGCAGCACTTCATTCATCGCTGCTTCATCTTTATTATCCATTGCTTTATTGTATTTTTCTAAAATAGACATTTTAAACTCCTTTTATTATTATTTGATTTGTATCAGAATTATCCATTCTAATTTGTCTTACTGGTTTATATTCTTCAGAATTGTACCATTCTAAAGCACGTTCATATGATGGAAATTTAACAATTATGTTTCTTGAATGCTTCCATGTACCTTCCAGATGTTGAAATTCACCACCTCTTACTAAAAATTCCCCATCAAATTTTTTAACAATATCTGTAACTTTTGCTAAGTATTCTTTATAGTTTTCAGGATTTGTTACTTCAATTTGTGCTATTACATATCCTGACATAGTTATTACTCAGCAGGCTTGGTTACATTTTTTGTAGCATCTGCGGCTTTACTGAAAGCTTTGTTATAATCAAAAACTTCATGAATCATTAATGCATCCATTAGGCCAGAATTAAGAAAAGCAACCTTCATTCCAACAGCAGTTTCTGCATCACCTTCCACACAGCAAATTACATCATAACGACCACGAACCCATTCATAACTCAACATTTTTCCACCAATGGATTCAATAACTTTTTTAGTTGAAGCAAATCTATCAGCGGTTGGATCTTTTTGCATTCTTTGCAATAAATCAGGGCTTACTTTTCCTATTACGTAAAATTTAGCCATCTTTTTTTCTTTCTATCATTTTTATTATTCCTTATAGATTAACTTTGCTTAATTCATACATTTCAACAACTTCAATACATTCATCGAAAATAGGTTTTGCAATCGGATTATTACCTGAAGCAAACTTCTTCATTTCTTCTTCATTATGAACTGAGACTTTAAACATAACATAACTTTTATCCGGTCCTATTGCTGGAACTGTTTTTTCAACATGGGCAATAGTTTTTCTCACTCCCATTCCTTCCTCTGATTGCATAAATCCCATGAATTTTTCAAATTTTCCTTCACCAGATTTAATTCTTGCTATTGCAAGCATTTCTTTTTCCATCTTTCCTCCTATATTTTATTTTAAATTAACAATGTAACGCTTTTATTACAAACCGGCTATGTAAAATTAAATCCAACTTGGATAGGGCAGTTTTTTTTCTTGTAAAAATTTTTTATTGAACAGCTTAGAGTTGTATTTATCTGACTTATCACAAAGAATAGTAACAATAGTTTTTCCAGGACCAAGCTCTTTACCTAATCTTATTGCTCCTGCTATATTTACACCACAGCTAGTACCTAAACTAAGTCCTTCATTTTGGATTAAATCATAAAGAATTGGTAGTGACTCATTATCACTTATTGAAAATGCTCCATCTATTTTAGCTTCAGCAAAATTTGCGGTGACTCTGCTTGAGCCTATGCCTTCTGTTATTGAACCACCTTCAGATTTTAGTTCTCCATTCTGAATATAGTTATAAAGAGCAGAACCAGTTGGATCAGATAAATATATTTTAATATTTTTATTTTTTTCTTTTAGATAGCTGCTTACACCACCAATTGTTCCTCCAGTTCCCGAAGAACAAACAAAGCCATCTATTTTCCCGTCTGTTTGATCCAAAATTTCTGGACCAGTAGTTTCATAATGACCTTTAGCATTAGCAGTATTATCAAACTGATTGGCCCAAACTACACCATGATTATTGGAGCTTTTTAATTCTTCAGCCAATCTTCCTGCCAATTTAACGTAATTACCATCATCTTTATATGGTTTTGGAGTAACCAATCTTAAATCTGCTCCAATATTTTTTAAAGTATCTTTCTTCTCTTGGGTTTGATTATCATTCATTACAATAATTGTTTTATATCCTAAAGAATTACCCAAAAGACAGAGGCCAATACCAGTATTACCAGCAGTACCTTCTACAATCGTACCTCCCTTAGAAATTAATTTTTTTTCTTGAGCATCTTTTATTAAAGCCAATGCCGCTCTATCTTTTACTGAACCACCTGGGTTTAAATATTCAGCTTTACCATAAATATTACAACCAGTTATTTCTGAAGCAGCCTTAAGTTTTATTAAAGGCGTATTGCCTATAGATTGAAAAAAGTTATCGCTGTAATTTTTCATTTTTCATTTTTCATCTTCATCTGTTACTGCGTAAGGTTTAAATTCTTCAGTAGCGGTTCCAACATTTTTAGCAGGTATTCCTACCATTACTGCGTTTTCAGGAACGTCTTTAGTTACAACTGCATTAGCTCCAACTTTTGCATTTTTTCCAACAACAACGGGTCCTAATATTTGAGCTCCTGATCCAACAACTACATTGTCCATTAATGTTGGATGTCTTTTAACATTTCTTTGTTCTTTAGATTCAATACTTGGAGAAATTCCTCCTAAAGTTACCATATGATATATTGTTACATTGTTTCCTATTTCAGAAGTTTCTCCAATAACTACCCCCATACCATGATCAATAAATAAATTCTCACCTATCTTAGCCTTTGGGTGAATTTCTATTCCTGTTAAAAATCTTGAAAACTGAGAAATCATTCTTGCAATCAAATCAAATTTTGCAACTAAAAAGAAATTTGCAACTCGGTGAAAAAAAATAGCTTTAACTCCTGGGTAAGTTAATATTATGCTTATCTTTGATTTTGCTGCCGGATCTCTATTAATTATCGATTCTAAAAAATTGTTCATAAAATATTTAAATTATTGATTTATTTAAATAATCAATTAGTTGTTACAACAACAACTTCCCGATTCAGGAGCGCAAGAACACTCCTTAGATCCATCGCATACACATTTGTCAGAAACGCAATTTGTGCATTTACATTTTGGATTTTCACATGTCATATAATGAATATAATAATTGAATCTTTTAAAACAAGGTAAATTTTATCGCATTATAGCTGATCTAATGTTAAACCCTTCAGATTTGCAGGTACTGCTATATCCATCATTTTTGGATTTGATAAATTTAAATTATTCATGATTTCTGCATACTCATCTTTAGAACTAACCTGTAAACGAGGATTATTATTTTTTTCAGCTTCAATAGTTGAGTTTCTTTTCCCATTATAATCATGGGCAGGAAAGACCAAGGTATTTTCTGGCAATTTAAGCAATTTATTAAACAATGAATCATAAGCATCATACGGACTTCCACTTTGAAAGTCAGTTCTTCCGGTACCATTTATTAAAAGAGTGTCTCCTGTAAAAACTCTATCATTCATTACATAACAATAAGAGCAATCTGTATGACCAGGTGTATAAATTGCCTTAAGTTCGATATTTTCTACATTTATTTTTTCATTATCTTTTACTTTTAAATCAATCACTTCGGATTTTGATTTTTCTCCCATAACTCTTGTGCAGTTAGTTCTTTTGTTTAATTCATTTAATCCTGACACATGATCAGCATGAATATGGGTATCTATAACTTTAACTAATTTAAGCTCTAAACTTTCTAGAATTTTTATATAATTTTCTGTACTTTCAATTACTGGATCTATAATCAAAGCTTCGCGACCTTTACCACTTGATATAATGTAAGTGTAGGTTGAAGACTTAGTGTCAAATAATTGTTCAAATATCATTGATAGCATAAAACACTATAAAAAATTGCATAGCAAATCAATCTTGTTTATAAATATTGTAAAAAAATTAAAGAGAGGACAAAAATGACTTTAAAAATAAATAGCGTTGCTCCAGACTTTAAAGCAAGCACTCAAGAAGGAGACATCTCATTTCACGAATGGTTAGGTGATAGTTGGGGTGTATTATTTTCACACCCAAAAGACTTTACACCAGTTTGCACAACTGAGTTAGGTACATTAGCTAGAATGAAGCCTGAGTTTGATGCAAGAAATGTAAAAGTAATTGGTCTAAGTGTAGATCCTGTTTCTGATCACGTTAAATGGTTAGATGACATTAAAGATGTTTGCGGAATGAAACCTTCTTATCCAATAATAGCGGATGAAAAATTAGAAGTTGCAAAACTTTATAACATGCTTGAAGGAGATGTGGGAACAACATCCATGGGGCGAACAGCGGTAGATAATGAAACAGTAAGAACTGTTTATGTTATTAGACCAGACAAAAGAATCGGTTTATTCTTAACTTATCCAATGACAACTGGAAGAAACTTTCAAGAGATTTTGAGAGCGATAGATTCAATGCAAAGAACTGCAAAACATAAAATCGCTACACCAGCTGATTGGAAACCTGGAGAAAAGGTAATTATTGTTCCTAAAGTTACAGACGAGGAAGCAAAAAAAATATATCCAGATGGCTGGGAAACAATAAAACCATATTTAAGAAAAGTTCCAGATCCTCAAAAATAGGCTGGATACAAAAATATTAGATCAACTATCTCAGCATTGAGAATTTATTTTTCATGTAAGTCTGAGACGTTGTTATAAATAATATTATAAATTTTTATATTTTTTCAAAGAAACTTCTGCCAATAATAAATTTGGATCTATAAAAACTTTAGATTTTTTAATTTTTTTAAAAGATTTATAAGCAAATATTGCTATTGGTAATTCAGTACATCCAAGGATTATTTTTTTACATTTATTTTTTATTAAGTATTTTACCGCTGGTCTTATAACCTTTTCGGCTTCTTTAATTTTTCCCATTTTTACAAATTTTATTGATTTGTTTACAGAATTTTTTTGTATTAATTTTTCAGGACTAATTAAATTAAAATCTTTATCAAAATATTTATTATAAACTTTTGTTTTTAATGTTGCTTCTGTGCAAAGAATTCCAATTTTAGAATTTTTTTTACATGTTTTTTTTGTGTGTTTATAAACTTCTTTAGGCATACTTATTAATGGAATTTTAATTTTCTTTTGAATATCTTCTTGCCAATAATGCGCAGTATTGCACGGCATAACAATAAATTTACATTTATTTTTTTCCAACATTTTACATCCTTCAACAAGAGCCTTTAAAACATTGTAATATTTTTTCAAATTTTCAGGTCTTTTTGGAGTGTTGGATTTGTTATAAAGCAAAAACATTGGATATTGTTGATCTAACTTTCCAGCGTTAAGTTTTGCTAATTTGTTGCAAAAATCTAAACCCGCCTGTGTTCCCATTCCACCTAAAATACCAATCATAATGCTTAGTTTTTGATTTTTGTTTTAATCATCGATGTATACAACTATATTTTAAAAATATTTATGCAAGATATTTATGTAGATGATATTGGATCAGGATTTCCCTTAGTTTTAGTACATGGTTATCTTGGCTCATCTGAAATGTGGACTTTACAAAAAGAATATTTAAGCAAACATTTTAGAGTTATTGCTCCTGCTTTACCAGGTTTTGGTGAAAGTTATAAAACTAAATCCGTTAACAGCATTAATGAAATGGCAAAAATAGTTTTTAAATGTCTAGATGATAAAAAAATAAATGATTTTTATTTAATGGGCCACTCCATGGGAGGGATGATAGTTCAAGAAATGGTGAACATTTCTCAAGAAAGAATAAATAAATTAATTTGTTTTGCAACTGGCTCTATTGGAAATATTCCTGATAGATTTGAAAGTATAGATGTTTCAATTGAAAGATTAAAAAAAGAAGGGATAGAAGAAACTGTAAAACGAATTCCTCCTAAATGGTTTGTAGAAGGAAGCAACTCAAAATATTATTATTTATGTGAAAATGCAGTTAAAGATATAACAGAAGAAACTGCGCATAACGCCCTTAATGCCATGAAAAATTGGAATGGTTTCGATAATTTAAAAAATATTAAAAACCAAACATTGATAATTTGGGGAGATAAAGATATTTCTTATAACTTTGAACAAGTTGATACATTGAATAAAAATATTTCAAATAGCAAGCTCGAAGTGTTCGAGGGCTGTTGTCACAATGTTCATCTTGAACAACCTCAAAAATTCAATGAAACTGTAAAAAATTTTCTAGAATAATTTATTTTACCCAATTTCTTTCCATTGACACTTTAAAAAGAACCAAGTTTAATTCATTTTTTAAATTAATTAATATAAGGGGAGATTATGAGAATAATTAAAAGTACTCTTGTTGCTGGCTTAATTTCACTATTAGTACCTTTTTCAAGTTTTGCAGAAAAAGTTAAAATTGGTGATCCAGGCTGGACAGGGGCAACTGCAATAGCAAATTTATTAGCTGCAGTTGTTACAGATAAAATGGGTGGTGAAGCAGAACTTGTACCAGGAAACAATACTGCAATCTATGGAGCTATTGATAGATCAAAAGGCGAAATAGAAGTTCATCCAGATATTTGGTTACCAAACCAAGAAGCTTACACTAATGATTTAGTTCCAAAAGGAACTCTTAAATTAAGTAGCAAGTCTTATGAAGGAAACCAAGGATATTGTGTTTCACAGCAGTTTGCAAAAAAAATGAATATTACTGCAATTGAAGACTTGGGAAGACCTGAAGTTGTTAAAGCTATGGATAGCGATGGCAATGGCAAAGGAGAGTTTTGGATTGGAGCAGATGGTTGGGCATCAGCTAATGTTAATGAAGTAAAAGTAAGAGATTACAAATTACTTGATGCTGGAATTGAGCCAATTAGAGCTGCTGAAGCAGTTAAAAATGCTAGAGTTCTAGATTCAATTAAAAAAGGCGAAGGCTATGCATTCTATTGTTACAAGCCTCATGCGATTTGGGGTATGGCAGATGTAGTAATGTTAGAAGAGCCTAAACATGATCCTGCTAAATATAAAATGATACAGCCAAAAGCAGATCCAGACTGGTATACAAAGTCTTACGTTGCATCTAAAGACGCTCTTAAGAAAATTCAAATTGGATGGGGAACTTCTTTAGAAAGTAAATCACCTGCAATTGTTGAATTTTTTAAGAAATTTCAAATAACAGCTGATGATGTTTCTTGGATGGCTTTTCAAGTATCAGTTAAGAAAAGAGATCCAGCTGAAGTAGCCAGAGATTGGATGAGTAAAAACAAATCGACTGTTGACGGTTGGTTAGGACTATAAGCTAGTCATTATAATTATTTTTACCTGGCGACATTAAGTTGCCAGGTAATTATTTTTTGATAAATTTTATTAATAAAAGCACAATATATGGAAGCAGCCATCCAAATTCAAAACGTCTGGAAAATATTTGGCAATACTTCAAAAGAAGCTTTGGATGCTATTCAAAATAAAAAAATTTCAAAACAAGAAGCATTAGAAAAATATAACTCAGTCATAGGTGTTTCAGACGTTTCATTTGATGTAAATAAAGGCGAAATATTCTGTGTAATGGGTTTATCAGGAAGTGGAAAATCAACATTAGTTAGACATATTAATAGACTTCTTGAACCAACTTCTGGAAAAATATTAATTAACGATCAAGACGTAATGTTGTTTGATAAAGGAAGTTTACAAGAATTAAGAAATAAAAAAATAGGAATGGTATTTCAGAATTTTGCTCTGATGCCACATAGATCTGTTTTAGATAATATTGCAATGCCATTAGAAATAAGAGGCGTAAGCAAAAATGATAGATTAGATGCTGCAAACAAAATTTTAAATATTGTAGAACTCCAAGGCTGGGGAAATAAATACGCACATGAATTATCTGGAGGTATGCAACAAAGAGTAGGTTTGGCTAGAGCCCTAGCAGCCGATCCAGAATTTTTATTAATGGATGAACCTTTTAGTGCATTAGATCCATTAATTAGAAGACAACTTCAATCAGAATTTATTAAGCTTTCAAAACAAATGAAAAAAACAACTGTTTTTATTACACACGATTTAGATGAAGCGGTAAGAGTAGGGCACAGAATTGCTATAATGAGAGATGGAGAAGTAGTTCAAATTGGAACACCTGAAGAAATTGTAGTTAATCCTGCAGATGAATATGTTGCTGACTTTGTTAAAGGAATTTCAAGATTAAAAGTTGTTCAAGCAAAAACTATTATGCAATCTATAAAAGATTATGAAAATAAATTTGGGTCAATAGGGGATAATAATGAATTAGTTAATGAAAACGATGTTTTAAGTAAATTAATTGAAACTTCAATTTCAAAAGATAAACCAATAATTGTTTCAAATAAAAACAAGGAGAAAGTAGGAGTTATAAGTCAATCTGATCTCCTAAAAGCAGTTATTGAAGGAAATGAAAATGACTAAAGAAAATAAAAGTTTATCAAGATCGGAACTTATTAGTAATTTTGTTATTACTAATCCTGAATATTATATTAAAGAATTTAAAAAAATTGGTAGTAAACCCTCTTATTCTTTTTCATTTAATCTTTTTGCTTCTTTATTGGGACCAATTTGGTTTGGTATGAGAAATGTATGGAATTATGCTTTAGCTTTTTTAATTATTGAAACTTTTGCTGTAGTTCAAATTATTAGAGGAATGTTTGGAAACATTACCAAAGATGCGTTAGAAAAAATTGATAAAATTCAGTCAACCATTGACTTTAGAAATAAGCAGTTAGAAGCCGCAATTGAAAACAATCCAGACAAAGTAGAAGTTTATCAAAGAGCAATAAAATCTTTAGAAGAAGCCATGAAAGAATATGTGGTAGATGTTCAACAAATCGAAGCATCTGCTATCTGGATAACAATCTTTGGATTTGCTGTATTAATATTAGTGAAGTTTATTCAAGGAATTTTAGCCAATACTGTTTTAGAAAAAAGATATTCCGAATGGCTTTCGAACAAATTGATTAGCCCAGGCATGAAAATGAAAAACTATATATTAAGTGGAATTTTTACAGCAGTAATAATGCTATTTTCAGTAGTTCATTATAGTTTTCCAGGTTTAATGGTAATCATGAATGACTTTCCTACGCATCCAGAAATAAGACTTACTTCGATAAAATGGGTTGAAACTATTTTTGATTATGCGGTTATTAAGGGTGATGCTTTATTTACTGCCATAACAATTGGTATTAGATCTGTTTTAGACTTTTTAGAATTACTTTTTGTTAAAACTCCTTGGATTGTAATAATAACCACTATTGTTGTTCTTACAGCTTTATCAGCAGGAGTTAGAACTTCAATTTATTCTGCAGGATTTTTAGCTTACATGGGTTTTCTTGGTTTTTGGGTTAAAGCAATGACTACACTTGCTTTACTTGGAACTGCAGCAATTTTAAGTATTGTTATAGGAATTCCACTTGGGATTTATTGTGCAAGACGTCAAAGATTTTATTCAATGATAAGACCAATAATGGATTTTATGCAAACCATGCCAGCTTTTGTATTTATGATTCCAGTAATTGCATTTTTTGGAACAGGAAAAGTCGCAGCAGTTATTATTACTATGATTTTTGGAGGAACACCTGTTGTAAGACTTACAGTTTTAGGTTTAAGAGGGGTTCCTGAAACTATAAGAGAAGCCGCAATAGCTTATGGCGCATCTAAATGGTATTTACTTAGAAAAGTAGATTTACCATTAGCAACACCTTCAATTCTTGCGGGCGTAAACCAAACAGTAATGTTAAGTTTAGCAATGGTAGTTGTTGCATCACTAATTGGAGCAAAAGGCTTAGGCCAAGATGTGCTTGAAGCTTTACAATACGCTAACGTTGGGCAAGGTATACTTGCAGGTATAGCGATTTTATTTGTAGCATTAATCTTAGATAGAGTTGTTCAAGGAAAGAAAAGGGTTTAATACTCTGCAATGAATTAAATAAGAATTTTTTTATGTACTACATTTTATTAGGAATAGCATTTGCAATGATACTTTATCTGTCAGACAAGTATTTATTTTAATGAATAAAAATTTAATAATATTGACTTTAAGTCAAATTTTTAGTTTTACTGCAGCTCCAGTAACTGTATTTTTAAGTGGAATTATTGGTTCTCAAATTAGCCCTTTAAAATCACTCTCTACCTTGCCAATGTCGATATCTGTAGTTGGTATAGCAATAGGTGCAATCTTTGCAACAAAAGTCATGAGTTTAATTGGAAGAAAAGCTGGGTTTATTTCAGCATCAATTGGAAATTTTTTAGCTTCTATATTGGCAGCTTATTCAATAATGGATCAGAACTTTATTCTATTTTGTTTTGCAAATTTTTTTATTGGGGTCGGTATGTCATTCACACATCAATATCGTTTTGCCGCAGCCGAAAGTGTTGAAAAAGATAAAGTACCTAGAGCAATTTCAATAATTTTATTAGGTGGAATTGTTTCAGCGTTTTTAGGGCCAAGCATGGCAAATTATGGAAAAGATGTTGTTACCGATCAATTGTATGTTGGATCTTATTTGTCACTTGCTATTTTAACTATTATACCGGCGATTTTCTTTTTATTTTATGAAAATATATCAAAATTAGAGACTAATATAAAAAGTTCAGGAAGAAGTGTTTTTGAATTAATTTCTCAACCTAGATTTTTACAAGCACTTATAGCCTCAGCATTTGGATATGCAATAATGACATTTTTGATGACAGCAACTCCATTGAGTATGCACGTAATGGAGAAAATGAGCTTAAGTAAAACAGGTTTAGTTATACAACTTCATGTAGTAGCAATGTTTTTACCATCTTTGATAACTGGAAATTTAATTAAAAAATTTGGTCATAGCAACATAATGTACGCGGGAGTTTTTCTTTATAGCATAACTATAGCAGCAAGCTTTTTTGAACAAACTTATTTTAATTACATGTTTGCATTAATTTTTTTAGGTTTAGGTTGGAATTTTTTATTTATATCTGGCACTAGTTTATTAGTTTTAACTTACAAAGAAGAAGAGAAATTCAAAGCTCAAGGATTAAATGATTTTATCGTATATTCTATTCATGCTACCGGTAGTTTATCAGCTGGAGCATTAATTGTGCTTACTAACTGGAAAACAATGAATTTAATATGCATTCCTTTTCTAATAATAATTATCTTAACTACCGTGAGAGCAGAAATCTTAAGTAAAAAATGAGTTTTTTAACACTTGGTTTTTTTACAGGTCTAAGTTTAATTTTAGCTATTGGTGCACAAAATATTTTTGTGATAGAGCAAGGGTTAAAAAAACAATATGTTTTTTTAGTTTGTTTAATTTGTTCTATTTCAGATTTAATTCTAATTTTTCTAGGAATATTTTTATTTGAGTATTTTAAATTTTACTTCACTGAAAATGTTCAGTTAATTTTTAATATTTTACTTTTAATTTTCTTGATTTATTTTATTTATAACAAAATAAGATCGCTATATAATAGATCTGATATTAATTTTGGTAACAATATACTATCACTAAAAAATATAATTGTTAAAACTCTTGGTTTTACATATTTAAATCCACATGTTTATTCTGACACAGTATTTTTTTTAGGAAATTTTTCAAAAAATTTTTTAATTACTAATAAATATTTTTTTGGAATAGGAGCTTCGATTGCATCATTTTTATTTTTTTTTTCTTTAGGATATTTAGCAAAATTTTTTTCAAATTATTTAATTAACTCAAATATTTGGAAAGGTATAAATTTTTTTATTATTATATTTATGACTGTTTTATCTAGCTATGTATTTTTGGATATTGTAGATTTAATTTGAAAAACCGTATTTTCTCAATCTTACATCACCGGTCCTTGCGTGTGCTTCCATTCCTTCATATCTGGAAATTCTAGCAGCAGCAGCTCCAACTTCTTTAGTTGACGCTTTAGTCATTCTTTGAAAACTTAATGTCTTAATAAATTTACCAACAAACAATCCGCCTGTGTATCTAGCGGCTCCTTTAGTTGGTAAAATATGGTTAGTACCTGAACATTTGTCACCATAGGCAACTGTTGTTTCTTCTCCAATAAATAAAGATCCATAATTTTTAAGTCTGTCATGAAACCATTTTAAGTTTTTTGTTTGAACTTCTAAATGTTCAGGAGCATATTCATCGCTTATAGTTGCCATTTCTTCATCATTATCACAAAGAATTACTTCGCCATAATCTCTCCAAGCAGCTCCAGCATTTTCTCTTGGAAGATCTGGCAAATCTGCAATTAATTCTGGAACTCTTTTTATAACTTCTTCAGCTAATTTTTTACTTGTTGTAAATAGCCAAGCTGGAGAATTATAACCATGCTCAGCTTGACCTACTAAATCAAAAGCAACCATTTCTGAGTCAGCAGTCTCATCAGCAATAACAGCGATCTCAGTTGGTCCTGCAAATAAATCTATTCCAACTTTTCCAAATAAAATTCTTTTTGCTTCAGCAACAAATTGATTTCCTGGACCTACCAAAATGTCTGCCGGGGCATTTCCAAATAATCCATTAGTCATAGCAGCAATTGCTTGTACTCCACCTAAATTCATTATTACATCAGCACCACATAGATCTGCAGTATAAGCAATAGATGGATGTACCCCTGTATTAGGTTTGGGCGAGCTACATACAATTATATTTTTTACACCTGCAACTTTAGCTGTAGTTACACTCATTACAGCAGAAGCAATATGAGCATATCTTCCGGCAGGCACATAGCATCCTGCGGTATTAACAGGTATCAACTTTTGTCCAGCGTACAATCCTTCAGATAATTCAACTTCAAAGTCCTGTCCGTAATTTTTTAATTGAGCTTCTGCAAATTTTCTAACTCTCTCATGTGAAAATTGAATATCATCTTTTGTTTTTTGATCTAAATTTTTTTTTATTTCTTCAATTTTTTCTTTTGAAACTACGATCTCACCATCGTACTTATCAAATTTTTTTCCTAGCTCTTTACAACCTTCTTCTTTTGTTTTTTCAATATCTTTAAGTATATTTTCAACAATTTCTCTTGTTTTAGTATCATCTGTTGATGAAGTTTTTGGAGATTTTTTTAAATATTGAATTGGCATTATTTCCTTTTTATTTTGTAAGATTGTTTAAATGATAAATATATAGTTTTCAACTTTGAATTAATCTAAAGCCACCACAGAAGCTGCAATTGAAGCCAATCTTGCCGTAGCATCATCAGATCTGCTAGTTATTACTACAGGAACTTTACCACCAACAACCACGCCAGCAGCACAAGCACCCATAAAATATATCATCATTTTAACCAGTGCATTTCCTGTTTCTACATTTGGTACCAAAATAACATCGGCATCACCCGCTACTTCATTTTTTATTCCCTTAATACCGGCTGATTTTTTAGAAATACTATTATCAAATGCTAAAGGTCCAAAAATATCAGCATTAAAGGACTCTTTTTTTGCAAGTTCTGTAATTTCTTTAGCATCAATTGAACTTTGCATGCTGTCCAAAACCTCTTCGGTTGCTGATAATACTGCAATTTTTGGTCTTGGTATATTTATTCGATGACAGAAATCTACAGCATTTCTTAGTATATGCATTTTTGTTTTTACATTTGGGTTAACGTTTAAAGCTCCATCAGTAATTATTAATGGTTTATCATCTTTTTCTAAAGTCATGTGCCAAATATGGCTGAGTCTAGTTTTTCCAATTAAGTTATATTCTCTTTTAAAAACTTCTTTCATCAAAACATCCGTATGAATGTGTCCTTTAACAATTATACTAACCTTGCCATCTGAAGCTAATTTAGAAGCAACTTTAGCAGTATCATTTTCTACTGGTTCGTTAATAATTTCAAAATTTGATAAATCAAATTTAAGTTCCTCAGCACATTTTTTTATTTCATTTTCATCTCCAATAAATACTGGCAATATTAAATTTTCTTTAACAGCATCCATAACAGACAGCATTGGTAGCGTTTTTCCAGCATTGACGATTGCTGCTTTTACACCTTTTTTTTGATGAGCTATATCAAGAAGACTTATTGGACAAACTGTTGATTTATCTGAAAGCATTAGAATTTTTTTTATTAGATTTATTATTTACAATAATTGAAAATTGCAACTTATTTTTAGTGATAATTTTATAAAATAGTTTAATTTAAATTAATTATTTGCGGATATATAAATGGAAATTGTTACAAAAATAGCACCTATAATACTAGCACTAATAATGCTAGGTTTAGGTCTAGGTTTAAAGATTGAAGATTTTACTAGAGTATTCAAAAACCCAAAAGATTTTCTTGTTGGTTTTATTTCGCAATTAATAATTCTTCCAATAGTTGCTTACTTATTAATTATCATTTTAAGAACACCACCTGAAATAGCAATAGGGGTTATGATTATTGCAGCTGCACCAGGAGGAGTTACAACAAATATATTAACTAAATTTGCTGATGGAGATGTTGCATTATCGATTTCTTTAACAGCTGTTATTAGTTTAATTAGTATTATTACAGTTCCTTTTATAATTTTTACATCTGCTGATTTATTTGGAATAGCAAATATCTCTACAAACATCTCAATGATAGGTATTGCTTTAAAAATGGTATTGGTCGTAACAATTCCAGTTATTTTAGGGATGGTTATCAGAAAATTTGCAGATAATTTTATAGCTCCTAAAGTTGAAATATTTAATAAACTTAACATAATATTTTTTATAATTTTTTTCATAGCTGCATTTTACGAGGAAAGAGAAAACATAATAAGTTTCATAATGCAAGCAGGCCTTATTACTTTGATTTTAAATATAACAATGATGATAATCGCATATTATCTTGCTAAAAATTTTGCTTCAGGAATTAAACAAAGAAAATGTATTGCTTTAGAATGTGGATTGCAAAACGGCACTTTAGCAATATTTGTTTCTACGCAAATATTTGGTAGCGATATAATATATGCAATACCAACAGGTGCTTATGCTCTTATCATGTACATAACAGGCTTTATATTTGTGTATATTTTAAGAAATTCAAATTAGCATTTTTAAATTTCAGACCCAATATGAACACTTAATTTTAATAGAAAACCTATTTTGGTTAACAAATGAATTGAGAATAATAAAAAAATCTGGCTTAATATTGTTTATAAAAATTATAAATGAGCACAGAATTATTAATTAAAGAAAATATAAAAAAACCAAAATTAGACCCTAGTGGATCAGATAAAACAAGATCTGATCCACAAATTTCAAATTTAAATCTTAACAAAGTATACGGCAACACATTAAGTCAAAAAAAATCAAAAACTTGTATAAATAAATTACAAGAAAAACTTAGAGAAAAAGAAGTTAAAAAAAGATTTGAAAATAGAATTGTATATGGAATATTCTTTTCATTAGTGGCAGTTTTATTTTATGTTTCTACCTAATTAAATTAATAAAAAAATTAAAATTAAGATATCAATATATCTATATCTTTTTTTATATTTTCAGGTATTTGAATTTCTTTTTTATAATTTTTTTTGTAACGATTAAACTTATTTTGACCAGGGTATAATATTTCTTTAACACCTTTAATTTTAGGAAGTTTCTTAATTATTTTAATATTATCTTTTATTCTTTTGTTATAATTTTTTTGAAACAAGTTTGATTTAAAGGTAATAAACAAATGCCCAATATTTTGTGGGCCTGAAAAATCATCAAATGGATCTTTAACTCTACCTGCATGATTTCCTCCAGTTAGAACTCCACTTAATATATCTACCATCCAAGCAAGTCCCGAACCTCTAAAACCTGCAATTGGTAATTGAACACCAGCTAATGCTTTTTTTGCATCAGTTGTAGGTTTGCCAAATTTATCTAAAGCAACACCCAAAGGAATTGATTGATTGTTTCTTGCAGCTACTCTAATCTTTCCTCTATTTATTACGGAGATTGAAGTATCTAAAATAAATGGAATTTTAGAACCAGTAGGCGATCCAAAACAAATTGGATTTGTTCCAAATAAAGATTTTAATGCACCATGAGGAGCAACTGCAGGTGGAGCATTTGTGTAAATCATTGTAATTAAATTTTTCTTAACTGCTTGTTCTGCGTAATAACCAGATAAACCATAGTGACCACTGTTTTTAATTGCTACCATTCCTATACCAGTTTTTTGTGCATGCTTTATTGCAGTTTTAATTCCTAAATCGGCCGCAACAAAACCAATACTATTATTTGCATCAATATGAGAAATAGATTGAGAAATTTTTTTAATTTTAATTTTAGGGTTTGGATTAATTACTTTTTTTAAAATTCGATCACAATACATTTTAAGTCTTGATAAACCATGTCCATATGCACCAACTAATTCAGCATTGATTAATGCATTTGTTGAGATTAAAGCATGATCTTTGCTTAAACCATATTTTTGAAAAATCTTAATGATTTGTTTTTTTAGTAGAAGTGTTTTCACTTATTTGAATATTTTTATATCCTTATTAAAAAAATTTTTAATATCATTTATTAATAAATTTGGAACCTCTAAAGCTGCAAAATGACCACCTTTAGAAAATTTTTTCCATCTTTTTATATTAAAAATTCTGTTCACGTATGATTTTGGAGGCCATTCAAGCATTTCCTTTGGAAATACCGCTATTGCTGTTGGTACTTTAATTTTCTTAAAATTTTGAGGAAAGGATCTACCACCTTCTTTCCTCCTTCCAAAATATATCCAGGTAGCAGTGTTAAAACTTTTAGTTATTATATAAATCATTATATTTGATATTAATTCATCTTTTGAAAACGTTTTTTCCATCTTACCTGTTTTCAGATCTGACCAACCATGAAATTTTTCCAAAATCCATGCAGCTGTTCCTACGGGGCTGTCTATCATTGCATAAGATAAAGTTTGAGGTTTTGTAGCTTGTTGAGTTCTATATCCTTCCTGTGTTATTTGATCAAAATTAAATTTTTTTTCCCATTTTTTTTCTTTAATATTTTTTGGTCCCCTAGGATGTCTAAGTGGTAAGCAATTAATATGAATTCCTTTACAATATTTTGCACTATCAAGTCCGATCCAGCCTGCGATAGTTGCTCCCCAATCTCCACCTTGTACGACATAATTTTTATAGCCTAGATTTTTGACCATAAATTTATTTAGTATTTTGCCAATCTTTCTAGGACCCAAAGCTTTTTTAATTGGTGTTGAAAAACCAAATCCTGGTAATGACGGAACAATTACATCAAACCCATCTTCAATTTTTCCTCCAAATTTTTCTGGGTGTGCAAGTTTTGGTATAATATCTAAAAATTCAATTACACTTCCTGGCCATCCGTGTAAAAGTAATAGCGGCCTGGATTTAGGATTTTTACTTTTTTCTTTTATAAAATGTAGATTTATACCATCGACATTGGTCTTATAGTTTTTAAAAGAATTAATTTTGTTTTCAAACTTTTTCCAATCATATTTTGAAACCCAATATTGAGATATTTTTTTTAGAAAATTATAATTAGTTCCATATTCCCATCCATTTACATTTTGAATCATGTTCCATGGATAGTTTCTTACTTTTTTATAGATGTTATTAAGTGTGTTTTTAGACACACTTATTTTGTATTGCCTGATCATCAATTAATTGTGACTTATCCAGATTGTTTTTGTTTGAAGAAACGAATTTAGAGCCTCAGTACCTTGATCTCTACTTAGTGAGCCTGATTGCTTATAACCTCCAAATGGAGTTTTAATATCTCCTTCAGAAAAAGTGTTTACTGATACAGTTCCACAAGGCAAGCTTTTAGCTAGATGAAATGCTCTGTTTATGTCTTGAGTAAATACACTAGCATGTAATCCGTATTTAGAATTACTAGCAACTTTCAAAGCTTCTTCATCATTTTTAACTGTTAAAACACCGAGTACTGGTCCAAATATTTCTTCTTGAGCTATGGTCATATTTTCTTTTAATCCGTCAAATAAAGTTGGCTTTGCATAAAAACCTTTTTGCTTATTATTTGAAACTCCTCCAGATAAAAGTTTTGCTCCCTCATCTATTCCTTTTTGGATAAATCCATCAACAGTTTGTAAATGTCCTTTTGAAATCATAGATCCCATATTTGATTTTAAATCTAATGGATCTCCTACTTTTAATTTTTTAACTTTTTTAATAACTTTGTCTAAAAATTCATCTTTAACTTTTTTATGAACTATCTGTCTCATATTTGCTGAACAGTTCTGTCCACCATTCCAAAATGCAGAATTAATAGCGTTATCAATTAAATCATCATTAATTTTAGCATCCTCTAAAACTATAAATGGACTTTTTCCTCCCATCTCTAATGCGACAGGTTTTAAATTGCTTTCACTTGAGTATTTTAAAAAATAACCACCTACTTCTGTTGAGCCTGTAAAAGAAACTGCATCAACATCCTTGTGTCGACCTAAAGCCTCACCAACATCGCCATAACCTGGAAGTACATTTAAAACTCCATCTGGTATTCCTGCATCTTTTCCAATTTGAGCAACTCTAATCGCTGTAAGAGGTGTATCTTCTGCTGGCTTAATTATTACTGAACAACCAGCTGCAAGAGCTGGTGCCATTTTCCATACCGCCATCATTAAAGGAAAGTTCCAAGGAACAATTCCAGCAACAACTCCTATTGGTTCTTTAACAATTAAACTAGTAATGGATGGTTCTGTTGGACCAATTTTTCCAAATACTTTATCAATTAATTCTCCATACCACTGAAAATGCATTGGGGCATCATTTGCAACTTCATTAATACAATCGGTGATAAGTTTACCTGT
>QCPT01000009.1 GCA_003212415.1 Pelagibacteraceae bacterium AG-439-F23 | reverse complement strand
TGAAAGTATAGGATATGAATATCTTAAAAACTTCTTTAATAAAGAAATTGTGGAGCCAATAAAATATCATGTTTTAGCAAAAAGATATTTGGCAAGAGATAATAAATATTTAAGTTTTTTGTCTGAGGCATCAAAAATAAGTTTAAAACTTCAAGGCGGCGTTCTTAATGACAAAGAAAGTAAAGAATTTAAAAATAAAAAATATTTTAAAAATTCTGTTTTAGTTAGAAAATTTGATGAAGCTGCAAAAAAAACTAATATCAAAATGAAATCAATTGATAACTATAAATCTTTATTAAAATCAAAATTAATATGAAGTTTGATTATATAATTATTGGTGCTGGTTCGGCTGGCTGTGTTCTTGCAAATAGATTAACTGAAAATGGGCAAAACAATGTAGCTATATTTGAAGCGGGTAAACCAAGTGATATTTGGAAAGTAAATATGCCTCTTGCAATCTTGTATACAATGCATGATCCAAAATATAATTATAAATATTATTCTGAACCAGAACCACATTTACAAAATAGAAAATTATTCTGCCCAAGAGGTAAAATGATTGGAGGATGTTCAGCGCATAATGGAATGGTATTTGTAAGAGGTAATCCAAATGATTATGAAAGATGGGCTTCTTTTGGTTTAAAAGATTGGTCTTATGAAAAAGTTTTACCTTATTTTAAAAAGATTGAAACTTGGTCTGAAGGAGAAAATCAATTTAGAGGAGGAAAAGGAATTCTTCCAGTAAACCAATCAAAAAATGATAATCCGTTATTTAAAGCATTTATAGATTCAGCCGGTGAAGCTGGATACAAAATTAACAACGACATGAATGGTAAAGAACAAGAAGGATTTGGAATGTATGATGTAACAATACACAAAGGTGAAAGAGCAAGTATTTCTAGATATTATCTAAATCCAGCCAAAAAAAGAAAAAATTTAAAGGTATTCGGCGAGTCTTATGTAGAAAAAATAATTTTTGATGGAAAAAAAGCTATTGGAATTGAAGTTAAAATTAAAAATAAAGTAGAAAAAATTTATGCAAACAAAGAAGTAATACTAAGTGGAGGTTCAATTAATTCACCACAACTACTTTTGCTTTCAGGTATAGGTCCTGCAGAACATTTAAAAGAAAAGGGAATTAATGTTGTTCACGCTTTAGAAGGTGTTGGTAAAAACCTTCAAGATCATTTAGAAACCTATGTACAACAAGAATGTAAAACATCGGACACTTTATATTCTTATATAAATAAACTAAATATGTTGAGAATTGGAATTCAATGGTTTTTAACTAAAAGTGGTCCTTGCTCTACTTCTTTTTTAGAGGCCGGAGGTTTTTGTAAATCTTCTCCTGAAAGAGAATATCCAAATATTCAATTTCATTTTTTTCCAGCTTTTGTAATTGATCACGGTTTAGTTGACCCTGATAGACACGGGTATCAACTTCATGCTAGTCCTAACCATCCAAAAAGCAGAGGTCATATAACTTTAAATAGTTCAAACCCTTATGATTATCCCAAAATTCAATTTAATTATTTAGAACATGAAGATGATCTTAAACAAACAATTGAATGTATTCATGTTGCAAGAAAAATTCTTGGTCAAAATTCTTTAAAACCGTTTGCAGGAAAAGAAGTTGGACCAGGTGAAGAAATTCAAAGTAATGAGTTATTTGAAGAGTATATTAGATCAAAAGCAGAAACAGCATATCACCCATCTTGTACTTTAAAGATGGGAATTGATCAAATGGCAGTAGTTGATGAAAAATTGAAAATTCACGGTTTAGAAAACATTAGAGTAGTTGATGCTTCTGTAATGCCTGAAATTACAAGTGGAAATTTAAATGCACCTACATTAATGATAGCTGAAAAAGCTGCTGATCTTATTTTAAATAATATTTAATTTTTTTTTATTAATTTTTTCTTTTAACTTTAATTTAATTTTTTTTAGTTTTCTTAATTCTGCCCAAGACTCTGATGTCCTGTCTTTTAATCTATCTTCAGTAATTTTTTTAATTTGAATTTCTGTTTTTTTATGCTTTTTTATTAAATCTTTAAGATCTGACATCTAAAAAAGATATTAGTATTTTTTAACAATTTTACTATTAAATTATTTTTTATATTGATTATTTATAATTCTCATCAACTTCTACTTGATAACCTTCAACTAATCTGTTTGTTTCGTTAGCCATGCCAACAACTGCTATCATTTCATTAAGCATATCATTTGTGGCACCTTTTTTTTTGGCTGCTAAACTATGTGATTTTACGCAGTATTCGCATCCGTTAGTTACGGAAACTGCTACATAAATTAATTCTTTTACTACTGGATCAAGAGCGCCTTTTTTCATTACTTGTTGCAATGAAGTCCACGTTCTTTCTAAAGTTTCGGGGTTATTTGCAAGACTTTTCCAAAAATTTGGAATTTCTGTAATATTTCTTACTTTTTTTATTTCATCATATATCTCCTTAACTTTTCCTTGAGCTTCATTTTCTTCAATTGGTTTAAAGATTGGCATTTTTCCTCCTTTTTTTATATTTAGTTAAAGTTTGTTAAATTCTTCCACTCTATCATCTAAAGAAAGCATATAATTATAATGATTAAGCCAAAATTGCTGGTCTTTTCTTTTTTCAAAATCTTTTAAACTCACTCCTTGTTGCTCAACCCAAGTATAATAACCTAAATTAAATATTCTTTCTTTATCATTTTGCGACAATTCAAGCATGTTATCTGTATCTATCTCCTTTAAGTATTTTTCATATATATTTGTACAAGCAGCGTTATCAAAAACACCTTGAAAATTATTTTTCGTTTTCTCTAATTCTGATAAATAAAGATCCGCTCCGTCGGTAGCTACTGTTATAATTGCATCTTCTTTTCCTAAATTCATATATTTTGCTAATTTTATTGATGCTAAAATATTTGCAATACTTGAAAATCCAAATTCAGGTAATTTATTTACCAAAGAATCTTCTAATCCTATTTTTTTTATTAAAAAATCTCTGCCAATATCAGTGTTGAATACTAAATTTAAGTTATCGGTAGCTTTATCAGAAATATCTACTACAAAATCAGTATTCATTATATTATGAATTAACGGAACATGTTTGTCCCCAATTCCTTGAATATTGTGTTCTCCGTATCCGTTTTTTAACAAAGTTGGACATTCAAGAGCCTCAACTACAGCTATTAAAGTTCCTAAACTATTTTTAAGATAATCTCCGGCTGCCAAAGTACCACTTGAACCTGAGGCGCTCACATAGAATCTTGGTTTTAAATTTGTCTCTTTTTTTACTTCCAAAAAAGATTTTTCTAAAGCTGGGCCTGTAACTGCCCGATGTATTGCATAATTATAATATTCTGAAAATTGATTAATAATATCGTTTTTCGGATCTTTTTTTAATTCATTACAAGCATCATATATTTCTTTAACATTGCTTTCGGTGCCAGGTGTTTTAATAATATCTTTTTTATCTTCTACCCAGTTTTCTAACCAATCGAAACGTTCTTTACTCATTCCTTCAGGCAATATTGCTACACTTTTTAAACCTAATATCCTTGATATAGCGACTCCGCCTCTACAATAATTTCCAGTAGATGGCCAAACAGCCTTTTGTTTTGTGTAATCAAATTCACCATTTAATATTCTAGGAAGTAAACAACCATAGGCTGCTAAAACTTTATGCGCAGTAATTAAAGGAAATAATCTTCCTATATTAACAATGATTTTTGCATCAACGCCTGTAAGTTCACTAGGAAGAACAATATTTTCAGGAACTTTTGAAAAACTACTATGGTCTCTATTGTTAAACCAATGAACTCGGAATAAATTTAAAGGATCAATAGCGTCTTTTTTTACTGATTTTAATTTTTCTATTATCTCATCATTGATAGAGTGAGGATCTGATAGTTCTGCAATTTTTGGTAAAATTATCCCCTTTTTCTTAAAATATTCGGAAGTTTTGCTAACAATTGTTTCGTTCATTAATTATAAATTGATTCTATTTTTGGCATTAAGTTTAGTAATTCTTTAGTGTAATTATGCGATGGTTTTTCGAATAACTTTTCTGTTTCAGATATTTCGCAAAGTTTTCCATTTTTTAATACTGCTATTCGATCACACATTTGTCTTACAACAGGTAAATCATGACTAATGAATAAGATCGTCAGATTTAATTGCTCTTGTAAATCCTTCAATAAATTTAGTATTTGTGCCTGAATACTCACATCTAAAGCAGATGTTGGTTCATCACATACTAATAATCTTGGTTGAGTTGCCAAAGCTCTTGCAATTGATATTCTTTGTCTTTGTCCTCCGGAGAATTCATGTGGATAACGTTCTGCAGATTGTTGAGTTAGTTCAACAGATTCTAATAAATCATAAATATAATTATCTAAATCATTAGAACTAATTGAAGGGTTATGAAGTTTTATAGGTTCTGAAACTATATCTTTGACTTTTAATCTTCCATTTAAAGATGAATAAGGATCTTGAAATATCATTTGAATTTGCTTTCTAAACTTCATCATTTCTTTATTACTTTTAATTTTTGTTATACAAACATTATCAAAATCAATATCTCCAGCAGTAGGGCTGTATAAATTTACTATCATTTTTGCAATTGTTGATTTGCCACTACCACTCTCTCCAACTAGGCCGAATGACTCTCCTTCTTTTATAGCAAATGACACATCATCAACTGCCATGACAGAATTTTTAGAACTTTCAGTAAAAAAATTATCGTCAAATGTTTTGCTTAAATTTTTAACTTTAACTAAATCCTGTTCGATAATTTCTTTTTTGCTCCATCTGTTTAAAATTTTAATATTTGTTTCGCCTTCATTTTTGTTTTCCTTTTCAATAATTTTAAATCTATTTATTTTTTTGTTCGTTGGGGGAACAGAGCTTATAAGTGCTTTTGTATAAATCTCTTTTGGTTTGGTTAGTATTTCTTTAGTTGGTCCAATTTCAACTAAATATCCATTTTTCATGACTGCTACTCTGTTTGTTGTTTCAGAGATAACACCCATGTCATGAGTAATTAATATAACTGCTAAATTTCTTTCTTTGGTTAGTCTTTTAATTAAATCTAAAATTTGAGATTGTATTGAAACATCTAAAGCAGTTGTAGGCTCATCAGCTATAAGGAGTTCGGGTTCACAACAAAGAGCTAATGAAATAACAACTCTTTGTCTCATTCCACCAGAAAATTGATGTGGATAATTATTAAATCTAGTTTCAGCGTCTTTTATTCCTACTTCTTTTAATAAGTTAATAGCTTTATTTTTTGCTTCTTCTGTATTTAATTTTAAATGAGTTTGAATTGTTTCAATTAATTGTTCGCCTATTGTAAGTATAGGATTTAAAGACGTTTGAGGGTCTTGAAAAATAAGACCTATTTTTTTACCTCTTAATTTAATAATATTTTCTGGATTTTCATAAATATCAGTTCCATCTAAAATTATTGATCCACCAGATACTTTTCCAGGCTCATCTATAAGATTAATTATTGCATTACCAACTGTGCTTTTTCCAGATCCAGATTCTCCTACTAGGCCAAGTATTTCGCCTTTTTCAACATTTATATTTACTTTTTTTGCTGCATAAACTGTCTCTCTCCGCATTTCATAGTTAACGCTTAAATTATTTATTTTTAAAAATGTCATTAGTTAAGTTTTGGATTAAGAGTGTCTCTCATCCAATCTCCTAAAAGGTTAATTGAAAATGCTAATATAACTAAAAATATTGCTGGAAAAAATGTTATCCACCATTCACCAGAAAACAAAAAATCATTACCTAGTCTAATTAATGTACCTAACGAAGGTGTTGTGGGTGGAACACCAACCCCTAAAAAACTTAGAGTGGCCTCAGCTATTATTGCAAGCGCAAGTCCTATTGTTCCAATTACTAAAACTGGTCTCATGATATTTGGTAAAATATGTTTAAACATAATGATTATATTTGAAACACCAATAATTGTTGAAGCAGAAACATAGTCTTTATTTTTTTCAACCAAAGTTGCTGCTCTTGATACTCTTGCAAACTGCGGCCACTCGGAAATTCCGATTGCAAAAATTAAAACATAAATTGCCATTTCATCGTGTAATTCTCTTGAAATAATTCCACGTGCAATTCCATCAACTAAAAGTGCCATTAAAATACTTGGTACAGTTAACTGTACATCTGTAAACCTCATAACAAACATTTCATATTTTCCACCAAAATATCCTGCACTTAATCCCAATCCTACTCCTAAAACTAAAGCAAATAAAACTGCTGAAAATCCTACAATTAAAGAAATTCGCGAACCATAAAGAATTGTCGCTAACATATCTCTACCTTGGCCGTCGGTTCCTAAAATAAATTTAGCAAGACCTTCTTCGGTCCATGATGGTGGGGTAAATGCATCCATTAAAGATAATGATGACGGGTCAAATGGATTATATGGTGTTACTAATTCAACAAAAAAAGAACAAAAGAAAATTATAATTAATATTAAAGTAGAGATTATAGCTGTAGGTGATTTTATAAAACTAAAGTAAATATCACTGTCTTTTATTCTATTTAATATTGTTAAATTTTTATTATCCACTTACTGCCTCCGCTTTAACTCTAATTCTTGGGTCAATGAAATAATATAAAATATCTACTATGAAATTTATCATTACAAAAACAAATGCAATAAAAACTAAATATGCAGACATAATTGGTATGTCTACGAATTGAACAGCTTGGATAAATAAAAATCCCATGCCAGGCCATTGAAAAACAGTTTCAGTAATTATTGAAAATGCAATTAAAGTACCAATGTTTATTCCTGCTATTGTAATTACAGGTATCAATCCATTTTTTAATGCGTGCTTGTAATGAATACTTTTTTCACTTATACCTCTTGCTCTTGCAAACTTTATGTAGTCTGTTTGTAATATCTCCATCATTTCTGCTCGAACAAGTCTAATGATGTAAGTCATTTGAAAAAGACTTAAGGTTACGGATGGAAGAATTATTGCTTTTAATCCCGTGATAGTTAAAAATCCTGTTGACCAGTAACCTATGTTTACAACTTCTCCTCTACCAAAAGAAGGTAATATTCCTAAAATTACTGCAAATAGATAAATAAATAATATACCAATTACAAATGTGGGGAGTGAGACCCCAAGCAAAGAAATGGCTAATATCGTGTCACTCAAAAAACCTTTTCGATTTATACCTGTGTAAACTCCTAATAAAGTTCCAGAAACTAATGCAATTAAGGCTGAAACTAAAACAAGCTCGATTGTAGCTGGTAGTCTTTCAGATATTAATTCTGAAACAGGTCTTCTTAACTGATAAGATATTCCAAATTCTCCTTTTGATGCATTAACTATAAACCTTGAAAATTGTATATATATAGGGTCAGTTAATCCTAAAGTTTCTCTAAGTTCTGCTCTTTCTTCATCCGATGTTTCTTCACCAACCATATTATTAATTGGATCTCCTACAAAATTAAAAAGAGAAAATGAAACAAAAGCAACAACAAGCATAACAATTGCTGATTGAAACAGACGTTTGAAAAAATACTTTATCAATTTTAGAAAAGTTTGTTTGTTTACAAGCCCTTTAGTTTGCTAAAGGGCTTGTAATTAATAGTTTAGTTAAAGCTTGAAAAACGGAATAACGGTTCGTTATTCGGTCTTATTGGAACATTAACATCGCTTTTAGATGCCCAAGAAATCACTTGGTGGTGTAAAGGAAGATAAGAAATATCGTCTTTTACAATTTTCCAAGCTTTTGCTATAGCAGCATTTCTCTTGTCTAAATCAACTTCGCCTTCCATTACTCTTATTGCGGCGTCGACATCTGAATTACTAAAGTTAACTTTATTCCAACTTGCTCCAGACTCATATAAATAGTGGAACACATAGTGACTGTCTAAGGTAGGTACACCCCATCCTAGCATATAAAAATCACCTTGGTTGTCTTTAAGTTCTTTGAAGTGTTTACTTTTAGTTTGAGCAAATAAATTTACTTTAACTCCAATTTTTCCTAACATTCCAACAACAGCTGTGCAAATAGCTTCGTCATTTACATATCTATCATTTGGACATCTTAGTTCAACTTCAAAGCCATTCGGATAACCAGCGTCAGCTAATAATTTTTTAGCTGCACCAACATCATAAGGCAATCTTTTATCTAGATCCTCAGTATATCCATTTACACCTGGGAAAGTTATAATTCCCGCAGGTTCACTTAAGCCTCTCATAACTTTTTTCTTAATAGCCTCTATATCAATTGCTTGATAAAGAGCTTGTCTTACGGCTAACTTCTTAAATGGGTTATCACCAGTGTTACCTGTTCTTAATTTGTCAGCAGCTTGGTCCATTCCAAGAAATATTGTACGCATTTGTGGAGTGCTTTCAACTTTATGTCCAGCTGAAGCTGTAATACGCGCTAAGTCTTGTACAGGAGCATCAGTAACTAAATCAATTTCTCCAGATAATAAAGCTGCAACTCTAGTAGCTGCATTCTTAATTGGAAGTAAATGTATTTCAGTTACTTTGCTGTCTTTCATTGATCCCCACCATTTTTTATTTCTTTTGAAAACCGTTTTAGTATTAGGTTCTCTTAAAGTAATTTTAAATGGTCCAGTTCCCATAGCATTAGTAGCCGAGAAAGTTTCTTGAGATGCATCCCAATTCTGCGGAACAATCGCAAAATTATCTGCACACCATTGTTTAGACATTATAAAAATATTTGACAATTGGTTTAAAAGAATTGGATTTGGTTTGCTTGTTTTAATTTGAACAGTGTAATCATCAATTGCTTTAACTCCTGAAATTGTACTAATATACTCTTTAAAATCTGATGTAGGTTGTTTTGCTCTTAATATACTATACACAACATCTGCTGATGTCATTGCCTGTCCATTAGAAAACTTTACATCTTCTCTTAAGTAAAAATACCAAGTATTTTCGTCAACAGTTGCCCATTTAGTTGCAAGTTGAGGTCCAATTGACATATCTAATCCTCTTGTAACTAAAGCTTCATAGACTTGTCTTGATACTTGTGTAGTAGGTCCTTCATTTTGTGCATGTGGATCTAGTGTTAAACTATCTCCTTGCATTGACCATTTGATAGTTTTTGCAAAAGTTTGCGTTGATGCAAAAACAAATAAAAATGCCAGTAAAATTCTTAGCAAATTTTTAGGTTTCATTTTCCCCTCCTAATTATTTAATTCGAAAATCTAGCCTATTAATCAAGTAAACTAAAGCTATTTATATAAGTAATTTTTTGAAATTTTCGTAAAGAATTTTTGAGTATTTGTTCATGTTTGACATGTTGTTTTTAGCATCTTCATCGAATTTCTCTAAAGCTCCTTGTCCTAGTTGCTTTTCTAAAGCAGATTTATATTCTGGAACACATCCCCATTCCTCAACTGTTGTATCTTTAATTTCAATATGAAATTGAATTCCATAAGCATGTTTTTGATACTTGAATATTTGATACTTTGTTTCAGGGGATGATGCTAATAAAGTTATGTTTTCTTTTTTATCTAGTTCTTGAACTTCATATGAATGCCATTGCAAAGATTTTATCTGGTCTGGAAATTGATTAAATAATAAATCTGATTTTTTATTATCTGAAAAATTAATATTTAACATTCCAATTTCTGGATTTTTTGATTTGACAACTGAACCACCAACTACCTCTCCTAATAATTGACAGCCTAAACAAAAACCCAAATATGGTTTTTTTAAATCAACAACAAATTCTTTAATTTTTTTTTTTTCTTCAATTAACCATGGATAATCTTTTTCCATCCAAGTATCCATCGGTCCACCCATACAAAACATTGCATCATATTTTGATAAATCCTGAGGGATTTTTTCTCCTTGGTCTAACTCTATTGTTGTTAAATCAAATTTGTCCTCTATCATTAAGTCTTTGATATAACCTGGATCTTCAATACTAATATGTTGAAGAATTATAATTTTCATTTTTAAGCTACAGGTTTTAAAAGTTTTAAAAATTTTTTATGGATTATTTTATTTGATGAAATAAGAACGCTCCCTCCATTTTTTGCATCTTTATTATCCCAAGTCGTAGCAATTCCACCTGAAGCTTTTATAATTGGAATAAGAGGATGAATATCCCAAATTTTGTTTTGACATTGAAGAACTACATCTATTCTTCCTTCACACAAATGTGCATAACTTAACGCATCAAAACAAGGAAATTGCATAAGTTTTAAAACTTTTGGAATTTTTTTTTGTTTATTTAATGAAAGCCAACCATGAAATGCACCTGAAACTTTCATATTTTTTAAAGTAGCTTTTTTATTTACACTTAGTTTTGTCTTTTTATTATTTTCAACTACATAAGCTTTATCAATTGAAATATTATAGTAATATTTTTTTAACTTAGGAAAATTGGCTAATCCAAATATTGGTTTCCCTTTATAATTTAAAGATATTAAATTGCTCCAAGTTGGGTTGCCAATCACAAATGATCGCGTTCCATCAATTGGATCTATTATCCAAGTGAAATCGCTTTTTGATTTTTTATGACCATATTCTTCACCTATGATTTCATGATTTGGAAACTTTTTACTAATTTTTGATCTAATAAATTTTTCAAAAGCGATATCAGCAGTTGTAACGGGATCGTAACCTTTGCCTTTCAACTTGTTATTAACTTTAAATTTTTTGTTTAGCTTCCTATAGTAATACTTTGTTAAGTCTTTCGCTAATCTATTTAAAAAACCAGGAAACTCTTTATTTTTTATAATTTTTTTCTCCGACATCTGACTTGAAATACAATGTTATTTATCTTGATTAAAGACAAAATTTAAATAATCCTTAATTTGTTTATGAAAATAGAAGTGGATAACAATAAAGTATTATTTAATAATGGCTCTTCTATTCAAGAAATACACCCATTTTGGTTGAGAGAAAGAGTTGATGGAGAAAAATATTTAGACAAAGGAACTCAACAAAGATTATTTGATCCATCTTCTATGAACAGCGAAGTATCAATAGAAAAAGCTATAATTAATGAAGGATTTCTTAAAATTCATTTCAATGATGGTGTAAATTTAAAACTTGCTTTAGATAGAATAACTTCAGAATTTTCAAAAAAAGATACTGTAATAAAATCAATTAATAAAATTAAATGGGACTCAAGTTTAGAAAATATAAAAAATTTTAATTTTAATGAAAATTTTTATGATTCTAAAGAAATGCATGAAATGCTGGTTTCTTTTTATGAATACGGTTTTGTAATAATAAAAAATGTACCGACTGAAAATAATTTTATAGTTAATTTTGCCAATTCAATTGGTAGCGTTAGAAGAACAAATTTTGGCGAACATTTTAATGTAAGATCTAAGTCAAATCCGAATGATCTTGCTTATACAACTTTGCATTTAAGTCCGCATACAGATAATCCCTATAGAAATCCAGTGCCTTGCATTCAACTATTACATTGTATTGAAAATGAAGTTAAAGGAGGTTTTTCAACACTTGTGGATGGATATACAGTAACTGAAAATTTTAAAAAAAGTGATCCAGAATTTTATAAAATTCTATCAGAAGTAAAAGTTAGATTTAAATTTACTGACAAAAGTGTGGTGTTGGAAGATTGGTCTGAATTAATTCATTTAGATGATAATAAAGAATTTAAACAAGTAAGATTTAGCCCAAGATTAGATTATGTTCCAATATTAGAAAAAAATAAATTAGATTTATATTATAAAGCTAGAAAAAAATTATCTGATTTATATAACGCTGAAAAAAATAGAATAGAATTTAAGTTGGCTCCAAAAGACCTTATGATGATGGATAATTACAGAGTTTTGCACGGAAGAACAAAATTTGATCCAGAAGAAGGAAATAGATTTTTACAAGGTTGCTATATTGATTTTGATAGCACCGAAGGCAAATTAAGACATTTAAAAAGAAAATTTAATATCTAAAATAAACTATCAATCTTTGCTTCAGCCTCTTTTATTGTTTTTTTATGGTCAATTGCCATTTGATCAGCAGAAATTATTTCTATTTTTTGTATTCCAAAAAAATTTAACATATGTATTAACCATGGAGTTAGATAGTCATCATCTCCTTGTATTTTTGTTCCGCCAGATGTTATTACTAAATATACTTGTTTATCTTCTAGCAAACCTACTCTTCTACCGTCTTCATTATATTTAAAAGTCATTTTAACTCTTGCCGCTAAATCAGCCCATGCTTTTAATGTGGCAGGCGGACCAAAGTTATAAATAGGAACAGATATAATTATGACATCGCTTTCTTTTAATTCCATCACCAGTCTATCTGACAACTCAAACATTTTTTTATGTTGATCAGTTTGGTTTTCTTCTGGAATTTTCATTCCTGACTCTGTTAAACCTGATATAAACAGCATTTCATTATCCAAATCTCTATAAATTAATTCATCTTCAGGTTTTTTAATTTTATTTAATAATTTTTTTGCTAATGATCTTGAAGTTGAGCCTTCTTTTCTAGCACTACAGTCAATTTGATAAATTTTCATCATTTATCCTATGTTTTGTAATATAGGTATGTATTTTAATAAATAAAATCCTAATGCTTGTAGTTGATTTGTAATCATAAGTATACCTGTCAGTAACAATAAAGCGCCACCTGATTTTAAAATAATATTCATTTTTGATTTTAAATTTTTTGAAAAAACTAAAAATTTTTGAATCAAATACCCAGATAAAATAAAAGGTATTGCTAAACCTAAGGAATAAAAAATTAATAAAAGAATTCCTCTATTTAAACTTTGTTCTGTTGAAGCTAGAGCTAAAATAGAACCTAGAATAGGTCCTATGCACGGTGTCCAACCAAAACCAAATGCCATACCAACTAATATTGAACTAAAAATTCCTGATTTTTTTTCTGTATAAATTCTTTTTTCATAATTTAAAAAATTTAAATTAATGATTCCAAGAATATGTAATGAAAAAATTATTATAATAATTCCTGATGCTATTCTTAACTCATAAGAATTATTTAAAATAACAGAACCTAAAAATGATGCTGTTGCACCAAAAGATATGAAAACAAGCGAGAAACCAAATGTAAATAATATTATAGGAAAAATATTAACAGTTTTTTTTTCTATAAGTTCGTTCAATGAACTGCCTGATATATAAGAGATGTATCCTGGTATAAGTGGTAATACACAAGGAGATAAAAAACTTATTAATCCAGCTCCAAAAGCTATGAATAATTCTATCATTTAGCCTGTATTTTTCATTGCGGCCGAAATTCCTGCAATTGAAGTCATTAACGCATCTTCAAGATATTTTTTTTCTTTTGAATTATATTTTTTTCGAGAAAGTTTGCTCATTGTTGCCGCTTGTATAATGTTTAATACTTCTGAATAAATATTTCTAACAATAACCGATGTTCTAAATTCTTTTCTGGCTTTAATAATTTCTTTTGGAGTTATTCGTTTATTTAGTTTTTTTATTTCATCGAATTGAAGCCTTAGTTTGTTTCCAACTTTCTTTAATTTATAATCTGCTAAATTATCTTCGTAAATTTTAGAAATCTCAGGATCTGCTTTTGATATAACCATATCTAATATATCCATTGTAGAGTTAAAGAATGGCCAATCTTTTTCCATTTTAATCAAAGTTTTTTTAAATTTTTTCGTGGAAGAATACCTTAACGCTTTTGCACTTCCAAGCCATGATGGCAACATCAATCTAATTTGTGTCCAAGCAAATACCCACGGTATTGCTCTTAAGCTTTGAATATTATCTACATTTTTTCTTTTTGATGGTCTTGAACCTATAGATAATTTTCCTAAAGAAACATGCGGGGTTACAGTTTTAAAATATCTAATAAAATCAGAATTTTCATTTATATTTTTTCTGTATGAGTTAGTTGAAATTTCTGACATTTTTTCTATCAAGCTTCTCCATTCTTTTTTCGGATAAGGTGGCGGAGTAAGAGTGGCCTGCATGACGGCACCTATATAACTACAAAGATTATATTTAGCCATCGGTTCATATCCATATTTTTGTTGTATTACTTCACCTTGGTCTGTGATTCTAATTTTTCCATTTACTGAATTTGGTGGTTGAGATCTCAAAGTTGCTTGGATAGGACCTCCTCCACGACCAGCGGAACCTCCTCGTCCATGAAAAAATGTAACTTCAATTTTGTATTTTTTTGCTAATTTTATAATTTCTTCTTGGGCTTTATATTGATGCCAACTTGCAGACAATTTTCCAGCATCTTTACTTGAATCTGAATAACCAATCATTACTTCTTGTTTGTAATTAACTAATTTTCTATACCAATTTAATGAAAATAATTTTTTCATTATAGATTTAGCGTTTATTAAATCATCTAAAGTTTCGAAAAGCGGAACAACTCTAAGAGAATCTTTAATTTTTGCTTCCTTTTGAAGAAATTCTACAGACAAGATGTCTGATGCCGATGACGTCATAGAAATTACATAAGCACCTAAACATTCTTTTGGTTCTTCTGATAAGATGTTAAAAGTTGACCACACTTCTTTATTTTCTTTATTTTTAAACGAAAATTTATTTATAACATTTATTTTTGATTTAATTTTTGAAGATAAAAATTTTATTTTTTTATTTTCGTTCCATTTATCATAATTAATTTTATATTTTCTTTTTAAAAATTCAGAAATTAATTGTGAATGTCTTGATGACTCTTGTCTAATATCTAATCTCGCCAAATTAATTCCAAAGCATTTAGTTCTTCTCATTAAATCTAATAAATCTCCACTAGCAATATTTTCGTTTTGATTTTCTTCTAACGATTCTCTGACTACCCTTAACGGTTTTAAAATCTCTTCTTTGTTTGATAGTAGTTTTTTTTGGTCTAATGGTTTTCTTTCAATTAAATGTTGTTCTATTATTTTATAGGTTTGACGAATTTTATTTCTTAGTGGCCTTAAATAAACTCTATAGGGCTCAAAAGTTTTTCCAGTTTTTTTTATTATTTTTTTTGAACATTTGTCTATAGATAAAGATCTAATTAATTTTGTTAATTCTTTTTCATATAATTTTGCAGCTTCCCATCTTGATAATAAAATTACTTCTTTTGTAACTTTGGCAGTAACATTTGGATTTCCATCTCTATCTCCTCCCATCCAAGAACCAAATTCAATTGGGTTAAAGTTTTTTGGTAATCCTTTTCCAATATTTTTTACAAAAATATCGTTTAATCTCCTATAAACTTTTGGAATAGTTTCCCACAAACTATCTTCGATGATTGCAAGTCCCCATCTTGCTTCATCAGAAGGTGTGGGTCTAGTTCTTTTCAATTCATCGGTATTCCATATTATTGTAAATTCATCGTATAATTTTTTATCCAAAATTTTTATTTTTGAGGGAAAATTTTTTAACAAATCTCTTTGCTCCAATATTTCAGTAATTTTACGATATTTAAGTATTAAAGTTCTTCTTTTTACTTCTGTTGGATGTGCAGTTAAAACAATTCCAATATTTAAATTTTTTGCTATATCATAGATTTTATTATTTGGAATTTTCCTGTCCTTAAAAAAACTTTCAAATATTTCTTCAATGAAAATATTTTTATTACTGCCAATTAGATTTTTGTTTTCATATTCATCGAGCTTTCGAGATCCATCAATAGATTCGGCTATATTAATAAAATTCATAAAATGTGTGAAAGCTCTTGTTAATTTAAACAAATTGATTGGACTTAAATTTTTAATTTTATTTGAAAGATTTTGAAATGATTTTCTTTTATCGGTATTTGACGTATTCGCTTTTGATAAAAGTCGAACATCTTCAACTAATCTAAAAAAATTTATTCCCTCTTGCTGCTTTATAACTTTTCCTAAGATATTTCCTAAATATCTAACATCTTCTCTTAGTGATTTAGTTGGGATTCTTTCATAATAAAGATCTCTTTTGATCATTAATTATATTGCTACTATTTGAGAGTTTTGTTCACCTAAATTATCAATTGTTAATTTTAATTTATCTCCTTCTTTTAAAAATATTTGAGGTTTTTTTCCCATTCCAACACCTGGTGGCGTTCCAGTTGTAATTATATCTCCAGCTTGTAAAGACATAAACTTACTTACATATGATACTATAATGTCTACATTAAAAATCATTGTACTAGTGTTTCCTGATTGCATTCTTTTACCATTTAAATCTAAAGACATGTCTAGATTGTTTATATCTTTAATTTCATCTTTAGTAACCAAATATGGACCAATTGGACCATAGGTGTCGTGCGATTTACCTTTTACCCATTGTCCCATTTTTTCTATTTGCCATTCTCTTTCACTTACATCATTTACTAAACAATATCCTAAAATATGATCTTGCGACTGATCTTCGGAAATATGTTTTGCATTTTTTCCAATAACAACTCCGAGTTCAACTTCCCAATCTAATTTTTTTGATCCAGAAACTATTTCTATATTATCATTTGGTCCACAGATTGAACTTGTGGCCTTCATGAACATAATAGGTTCAGATGGAGGTTTTGCTCCAGTTTCTGCAGCATGATCTGAAAAGTTTAAACCTATAGCTATAAATTTACCTGGTCTAGATATACAAGAACCTATTCTTTCAGTTTTAGAAATTTCTGGCAGAGATGAATAATCTAAATCTTGAATTTTAGACAAAGTTTCAAAATTTAAATTATTTGGATTTAAATCTTCTATATGCGAACTTAAATCTTTATATTTTCCATCTTTGTCTAAAACAACAGGTTTTTCTTTTCCTAAACTTCCGATTCTTAATAATTTCATAATTTTATTATATCATTAATAATTTATTTTTCTTCCTAATCTTGCAGCACCTCTAACACCGCTGGCATCTCCATACATTGGCTTAATTAACGCAGTATTTAATTTTCCTACTTTTAAAAACTTTTCAATTTTTTTTTTTACTTCATCTAAAAAACTAATTTCATTCGAAACTCCTCCCCCAAATACTATGGCATCAGGATCAATAATGTTAATTAACGAACATAGAGAAATAGATAAATTTTCTTTATATTCATCAATAATTTTTTCAGCTTCAATATCTTTTTTTCTATATAATTCAAAAATTTCATATGCTTTTAAGTCCTTATGATGTTTTTCTTTAAATATTTTAGACAAACTTAATCCAGATATGAAACTCTCTATTTGACTATCTCTCATATTTGTTTTTCTTTTTAAGCTATTGATATCAACTCTAGGTAAATGATTATGTCCCCATTCTCCTGCTAAGTTATTTGCTCCTTTTACAATTTTTTTATTAACCACTAACCCGCCTCCACATCCTGATCCAAGAATAACACCAAAAACAATATTATAGTGTTTTGCCGATCCATCAATTGACTCTGATAGGGTAAAACAATTTGCATCATTTTCACAAAAAACATTTCTATTTAATTTTTTTGCTATATCTTTTTGAAATAATTTTTCATTCATCCAAGGAGAATTAGTTGCATTATTTAACAATCCAGTTTCATTTGAAATAGACCCAGGATGACATATACCAACTTCAAATTTATTATTATATTTTGTGTCCAATTTATTTACTATATTACTAATGGAATCTATGGTTTCAGAATAATCAAGTGGAGTTTTTTCTCTATCTCTTATAATTTCATCTCCTTTATCATTTAATAAAACATATTCTATTTTTGTTGCTCCTAAATCTATACCTATTTGCATAACTAATATGTTGCTCTACCACCACTTAAATCAAAAACAGCCGCTGTGGAAAAAGAATTTTCTTCGCTGGATAACCAAGCAACAAGTGATGCCAACTCCTCAACTTTTGCAAATTTATTTCTTGGAATCTTAGATAACATATAATTTATATGCTCTTCTGTCATTTGATCAAAAATTCTTGTTTTTGCTGCTGCTGGAGTTACACAGTTAACTGCAATATTTTTTTGAGCCAGTTCTTTTCCTAAAGATTTAGTTAATCCAATTACTCCTGCTTTTGAACTGCTATAAGCGCCTGCATTTGGGTTTCCTTCTTTTCCTGCTATAGAAGCAATATTAACTATTCTACCATAGCTATTTTTAATCATGTAAGGAACTACAGCCTTGCAACAATAAAAAACTGAATTCAGATTTAAATCTATAACTTTTTTCCACTCATCGACTGAGTATTCGGCAATGGTAGCATTACTTCCTGTAATCCCAGCATTATTTATAAAAATATCAATTTTATTAAATTTTTTTTCTACCTCAATCATATTTTTACTTATTTGATCAAAATTTTTTACATCAACAATTTGATATATACAATTTTCTGAATTTATTTTTTTTACTGCTTCTTCTGCAGTTTTTTTATCTATATCCCAAATAATAACTTTTGCTCCAGATTGAATAAATCTCTCAGTTATTGCAAAGCCAAAACCTTGGGCACCACCAGTCACAACTGCAACTCTATTTGATAAATCAAAGTTAATCATTTTTTTATTTTTTTTCTTTTTAATAAAGGAAAACATAATGCAATTAAAGATAAAATAAAAAATGTTAAAGCAATTGGTCTAGTTAAAAACATTAACCAATTTCCATCAAAAATAACTAAAGATTGTCTTAAAGTACCTTCAACCAGTTCTCCTAAAATTAAACCAATTATTACTGGTACTACTGAAAAACCATATCTTCTCATAAAAAAACCTATCACTCCAAATAAAAGCATTATCCAAACATCTAATAACGATTGACTTAGAGAATAAGTTCCACAAACTGAAACTGCAAAAATCATTGGCCAAAGTAATTTGTTTGGCACCAAAGTTATTCTTGCAAAAAGTTTTGCACCAAAAAATCCTAGAATAAAAAACATTACATTGGCTATTAACATTGATCCAAAAATTCCATAAAGAAAGTCTGGTTGCTCTCTAAATAAATCAGGACCTGGCCTTACCCCATGAATAATTAATCCTGTTAATATAACAGCTGTTGTCGCACTTCCTGGAATTCCAAGTGCAAGAGTTGGAACCATTGCCCCTCCAGTTGCAGAGTTATTTGCTGCTTCCGCTCCAGCAATACCTTCAATAGATCCCTTGCCAAATTTCTCTGGATTTTTTGACCATCTTTTTGCTTCAGAATATCCAATTAATGAAGCAACTGTACCTCCTTCTGCAGGTAAAACTCCAATGAAAGATCCTATACCAGATGATCTTATTATAGTTTTCCAAGTCAATTTATAATCTTGCAAACTTGGCAATTTGACTGCCTTAAGTGCAACTCTTTTAAAAACTTGATCTAATAAAGTTGATTGAGTTAACATTTCGCTTATTGCAAACAATCCAACAACAACTGGAATAAATCCAATACCTTCTGACAATTCATTAATACCATAAGTAAATCTATCAATTGATGTCATAAAATCTTTACCTACAGTTGATATTAAAATTCCAAAAGCTCCCGCAATTAAATTTTTAATTGGACTGCCATCTCCAATGGAAGCTAGCATTGTTAAACCAAAAATAGCTAATGCAAAATATTCAGGTTGACCAAATTCGTATGCTAATTTTGCAAGAAATGGGGCAAAAAACACTAATACTATTACACTAAATATTCCACCTACCACACTTGAAACTGTAGCCATTCCTAATGCTCTGCCAGCCTCTCCTTTTTGAGCTAAAGGATATCCATCCAAACAAGTTGCAGCGGCAGCCGGTGTTCCTGGTGTATTAATTAAAATTGCAGTAATCGCACCACCATAAGTACCAGCACAATAAATTGAAGTTAAAAGAACTACGGCTGAAAGCGGATCAAGTGTCATTGTAAAAGGTAAGATCAATGCACCACCAGTAGTAGGTCCAAGCCCTGGCAATACACCTAGGATTAAACCAAATATAGTTCCAAAAAATAAAACGGCTAATAGTTTGGAACTAAATAGTGGTGCCATCATTAAAGATAAATTTTCCATCTTAATAATAATATAAGTTTGTGATAATCCCACCGGGAAATCTTAATCCCAATATTGTTTCAAAAAAAATAAATACAATTATTGGAAAAATAATACTGACTAGTAATAAATATAATACTCTTCTTTCTCCCCAGTAGTAGGAAACAAAAATTGATAATATTGATATCGCAAGAAAAAAATCTAGAAATTTTGAAATAAAAACAAATAAAATAAAATTAAACAAAGTTATAAAAAAAGCTTTAGGTAATTTTTTTTCTAACTTCCAAGGTTTTTTTGTAGATAAATAATATATTACAAAAGTTAGAACTATTATTAATACTAATAATGCTTTTGGAAATGTTGCTGGCTGAATCCCTCTATTTAAGATCGGTGGAACTATATCAAATGAAAATGTTTGTATTAATAAAATTGCTGAAATAGTTATTATTACAAAACAAACTTTGAAAGCATCACCAATAAAAAAGGGCAAACTTTTTTTGTTTGCCCTTTTTTTTGTTCGTACATTATTCATTTAAAAAATGTACTATTTAAAATTACTTAATGTAACCCAAAGCTTTAAGTTGAGCTGTCATTTCTGCAAGCATAACTTCCATTTGTTTGCCCCACTCATCAGCTCCAACTACACTAGTTGAATCAAGACCAATGTCTGTTAAAAAACTTTGGAAATATTTATGTTCCATAGCTTTTATCATCGCATCTTCTAATTGTTTCTTTCTATCTGCAGGAACACCTTTTCTAGTTACAAATCCTCTTACTGTAGAAAGAACCACAGGGATACCTAGTTCAGTTGCTGTAGGAACGTTGCTTAGCTTTTCCATTCTTTTACTAGCTAGAACAACTGCTACACATAATGTCCCATCTTCGATTTCAGTAACTGCTTCACCTAAGTTTAAAACACCCACATCTATATCGCCTTTGATTAAGTTTGTTTTAATTGGTGCCACACCTTTGTATGCTACAATTGTAGGATCTGTTAAATTACCTTTTTTTGTAAAAGCAATCGCACTTACATCATCAATACCACCAACGTGAGTAGTTCCGTATTTAAGTGATTTTGATTTTTGTGCACTAACAAATTTCTTAGCATCTTTAATATCATTTTTACAATTCACTACAAACAATTGAGGATCATCAGTACCTCTTGCTAAAGGTTGCATATCACTTAACTTAACTTTTGTTTTTCCAAGCGCCATAGAAACTGCATGACCTGTTGTCCAAGTTAAAGTGTGTTGACCATCTGCTGGTAATGTCATCATATAATCCATAGATGCTGCTCCACCACCACCTTTTTTATTTACTAGTTGCATGTCTTGTTTAAGATATCTTCTAGTTCTTAAAAGCATCATTCTTGTAGTAACGTCAGTACCACCACCAAAACCAGCGTGAGTAATCGCTTGTATAGCTCCATCTGCTTTTGCAGATGTAGTTAAAATAGGTAATGCTACAACAAAAACTTCAGTTACAAGAACTGCGGCTGCTAATAAAAGTTTAAAACTTTTTTTCATTATTTCCCTCTTTTGTTAATTTATATTTAATTATTTAAACATAATCTGTTAGAAACCTTAAGAAAAAAAATGTCCCTAGAAAAAAAAAATATAGCAATATTATTGGGAGATCCTTCTGGAATTGGTCCAGAATTGATATCTAAATTATTATCAAAAGAAATTACTAATAAAGCAAATATAATAGTAATTGGAGAAAAAAATATTTTAGAAAATGGAAATATCATTTCTGGTAAATCTAATAATTTAAAATTTGTTGAAAACTTTGAACAAATAAATTTTGAAGATGGAAATAAATTTTTTTTAGATATTTCTAAAGGTAAAAATCATAATTACAAAATAGCAGAATGCTCTAAGGAGTCAGGAGAAAGCGTTTTAGAAGCGCTTAACCTTGCTTTGGATTTAGCAAAAGAAAATAAAATACATGCAATAAATTTTGGACCATTTAACAAAACAAGCATGAAGTTAGGAGGAAATAAATTTTCAGATGAATTGCATTTAATGGCTGAAAAATTAAATGTAAAAAGTTATTTTTGCGAATTTAATGTTGTAGATAATTTTTGGACAGCAAGAGTCACCTCTCACATACCAATAATTGAAGTACCATCTCACATAAAAAAAGAAAATATCATTAAACCAATTAAATTAATTAATGATGCAATGATTCTTAATGGTATTAAAAAACCTAGGGTTGCTGTTCAAGCTTTGAATCCTCATGCTGAATTTGGAAAAGAAGAAAAAGAAGAAATTATACCTGCCATTGAAGAAGCAAAAAAAATTGGAATTAATGCAGATGGTCCATTACCTTGCGACACATCTTTTATAACTGCTTTCAAAAATAAGAATCATGATTGTATTGTAGGTATGTATCATGATGCACTTCAATCGGGTCTTAAAGCTTTTGGATTTGATAGAGGTGTAACAGTTCAAGGAGGATTACCTGTTCCAATTACAACACCTGCTCATGGAACCGCTTTTGATATAGCAGGTAAAAATATTGCAAATTTAGAACCTACATTACAATCTTTTAAAATAGCTCTAACGATGGCAGAAAATAAATTTAAAAATGGTTAAAATAAAAGATATAAAAACTACAATATATAAATGGACAGGTGAGATAGTCCCTCCAGCACAAAATTTTTGTACAAATCCAACTGATCTCTTAAGAGAAAAAGGAGATAAAATGAAATCATTTAGATTTCATGAATGGTTGGTTTGCGAAGTTATAGCTGATGATGGAACAATAGGTCTTGGTAATGCAGCTTTAGCTCCTGAAGTAACTAAAAAAGCAATAGATTGTTATTTAAAAGATTTAGTTATTGGCGAAGATCCTTTCGATTACGAATATCTTTGGGACAAAATGTATAGAAGTACAATGGCATGGGGCAGAAAAGGAATTGGAATGGTTGGAATTTCTGCCATTGATCTTGGTATCTGGGATTTAATGGGTAAAATTCAAAAAAAACCTGTATTTGAACTTCTTGGAGGAAGAACAAAAGAAAAAATTCCTGTTTATGCTTCAAAATTATATAGTCAGCCGATTAAAGATCTTCAAATTGAAGCTGAAAAATATTTAAAAGAAGGTTTTAAAATGTTTAAAATGCGTTTTGGCTGGGGACCAAAAGATGGGTCAGATGGAATTAAAAATAATATAGAGCTTGTTAATGCTGTAAGAGAAGTTATCGGTTATGATAATGATTTAATGCTTGAAGCATATATGGGTTGGAATTTAGAGTATTCAAAAAAGATAATTCCAGAATTGATAAAATTTAAACCAAAATGGCTTGAGGAACCAGTAATACCAGATGACATACCTGGTTATGTTGAATTAAATTCTCTAGGAGATATTCCAATAGCAGGTGGTGAACATGAATTTAGCTTTCTTGGTTTTAAACATTTATTAGAATTAAAGGCATTAAGTTATATTCAATATGATGCAAATCGTGTTGGCGGAATAACAGCTGGTCATAAAATAAATTCTCTAGCAGAAAAATATAATATTCCTGTTGTTCCACATGCTGGCCAAATGCACAATTATCATTTGACAATGGCAAGTAATAATTGTCCTTTTTCAGAATTCTTTCCTGTTCATCAAGTCGAGATAGGAAATGAATTATTTTATTATCTATTTAAAGGAGAGCCTGATCCAATAAATGGATACATTAATCTTGATGATAATACACCTGGACTAGGAATATCGTTAAATGAAAAATATAAATCTGATTTTAAAATAATAGAATAATTAATTTAATATTTTTTTAATATCTTTTTCGATAAATCTTTTTGGTATTTTGCAAGTAGTTGTTATTTTTTGTTTCTTTCCTGTTTTAGATGCTCTCATAGTAGATTGAATAATATCTAAAACATGTAAAGACAATTCTCCACTGCATCTGTGTTTTTTTCTTTTTTCAATACAGTAAGCCATCTCTGCCAATCCTGCTCCTCTGTAATTTGCATTTATAGGAGATTCATTTGCTCTTAAGCTCTTTGTTCTTATATTAATTTTTCCAAGTGACATTTTACCTGTTTTATGTTCTTTCCAAGGCTGCCCCAATTTATTACATATATAAACAGATCCGCCAAACATGTTGGGATCAGGAACTATCATTGAACCATTTTTCCCATAAAACTCTATATGGTTTCTTTGATGGGCAATTACATCAAAAGATAAAGTTAACCTTATTATTGTTTTATTTTCAAAGACTATTGTTGATAAATATGTTGTTGGGCAATGAACTTTAAATTTTTTACCTTTATTAGGACCGATACCAATAACTCTTTTTTTAACACCTCTCATTAAACTTCCACTAACTTCTTTGGCGGGACCAAGTAGATTAACTAGAGCAGTCAAATAATATGGACCCATATCAATTACTGGACCACCTTCTTTTTTTGCAAACCATGGTTCTGGACTTGGATGATATGATTGCACTCCAGGAAAGGCAAAAATTGCATTTCCTAATTTAATTTTACCAATTACATTCTTTTCTAAAAGTTCCTTAGATTTTTGATTTCCACCTCCAAGAAATGTATCGGGCGCATTGCCAATATATAATTTTCTTTTCTTTGCTATTTTTAATAATTCCTTGCCATCTTTTAAATTTATTGCCATGGGTTTTTCGGAATAGACATGTTTATTATGCAAAAGAGCCTTTTTGGCTACTTCGTAATGCGCTTTGGGTATAGTTAAATTTAAAATTATTTCAATTTCTTTATCTTTTAATATTTCATTAACTGTAAGATTTTCTATTCCATATTTTAAAGCACATTTTTTGGATGCTGAATCTAAAATATCTGCACATTTTATTATTTTAAAATTATTAAAATATTTGTGAGCTCTAAAATATGTTTCTGCTATATGACCACAACCAATTAATCCTACTTTAAATACCTTATTCATTATAAGGATTAAACACCTTGTCTTTGTTTAGATTTGCCTTCTTTGTGAAGTTTAAGCGCTTCTTCGTTTTCTTTTGTAGTTGGAATTTCTAAAGTTGGACTTTCCCAGTACGATGATCCTTCTAACCACTGATAAGAATGAGTTTTAATAGAAATTACATATGTTACATTAGATTTTTTAGCTCTTTTAAATGCTTCTTCTAATTCATTGATTGATGAAACTTCTTCAGATTTAGCTCCCATGCTTGCAGCGTGTTGAGCAAAATTAATACCAACTAAATTTGATGTTTTAGAACTTTCAAATAAACAGTTAAATTCTTTACCGCCTTTAAAAAGTTGAAGTCTATTAATAACTGCATGTCCACCATTATCACATACGATAATAATTAGTTTGTTATTTGTAATAACAGATGAATAGATATCTGAATTATATAATAAGTATGATCCATCTCCAATAAAAACGATTACTTCTTTTTTTGGATTCGCCATTTTTATTCCGAGTGCTCCAGAAATTTCATAACCCATACAACTAAATCCCCATTCTGTTTCATGAGTATTTAATTCTCTTGGTCTCCATATTTGTACTACTTCACCAACTAAACCTCCGGCTGCTGTTACTGCAATATCGCTTGGTTCTGAATTTCTATATACTGCTCCAACTGCATGAGCATAACTTGGGAGTTTTTGGTTTGTTGGTCCACTTTCTTTATCAACATATTCATTCCATGAATTTAATTCTTCTCTAGATTTTCTATGCCATTCTTCCGAAGCTTTCCAATCACCTAGTATTCGCGAAAGTTCATTTAAAGAAACTTTAGCATCTCCAATAACTGATTGCGCCATATGTTTGCTAGCATCAAATCTTGCAACATTTATTGAGACTAACGAAAAATTAGGATTTTCAAAATTTGCCCAAGAACCTGTAGTAAAATCTCCCAATTTCGTTCCAACTGCAATTGCAAGGTCAGTTTGCTTAGCTAAATTATTTGCCGCTTTTCCTCCAAGTCCTCCTATGGGACCTAAAAAATGTGAATGATCTCTCTTCATTGTTGAATATCCCATAACTGTCTGTGTTACTGGAATATTATGTTTTTCTGCAAAGTTAGCTACATCTTCCATTGCATCAGAATAAAATACTCCTCCTCCAGAAATGATTATTGGATTTATTGATGATTTAATTTTTTCTGCCGCTTGTTTAATTTGAAAATCATCTGGCCTTGGTCTTCTAATATTGTGAATAGTTTCTTTAAAAAATTCTTCAGGATATTCAAAAACTTCACCTTGAACATCTTGTGACATAGAAATACAAGCTGGTCCACAATCTGCAGGATCTAGCATTGTTTGTATAGCCTGTGGAAGAGTTTGTAAAATTTGTTCTGGTCTTGTCAGTCGATCAAAATATTTTGTAACTGGTTTAAAAGCGTCATTTTGAGTTATTCCTGGATTATTAAAATGCTCAACTTGTTGCAAAACAGGATCTGGCATTCTATTTGCATAAGTATCACCAGGTAAAAATAATATTGGAATTCTATTGCTCATTGCAACAGCTGCGGCTGTAACCATATTAGTTGATCCTGGGCCAACTGAACTTGTTGCCACAAATATTTGTTGACGTCTTTTTGCTCTAGCATAAGCAATTCCTGTAAGAGCCATGTTTTGTTCATGATGACCTCTATAAGTTGGTAATTTGTCCTTATTTTCTTCTAGAGCTTGCCCCAAACAAGCAACATTACCATGTCCAAATATTCCAAATGCTCCTGCAAAAAGAGGCTGCTTCTTCCCATCAATTAAAATTTTTTGAGCGATTAAGTGTTTAACTATCGCATGAGCACATGTAAGCTTTATTTTTTTCATTTTTGTATATATATTTTATTTTATAAAATCACATTAAGTAAGCCAATAAATTATGTATAGCAAATTTGGACAATTCATAGATGGTAAATGGCGGGAGTCTGAAAAAAAAGAGACTTACGAAGTCATAAATCCTGCTACGGAAGAAATTATTGGTAATGCATCTAAAGCTTCGCCTGTTGATGTTGAAAAAGCTTTAAAATCTGCAGAAAAAGGATTGAAGGTTTGGAGAAATACCGCTCCTTGGCAGAGAGCAAATATTATTAGAAAAATTGCAGATCTAATGAGGGAGAAAAGTGATGTGCTTGCTAAATGGTTAACACTTGAAGTTGGAAAACCTTTGGCTGAAGGTGTTGGAGAAGTTGGCGGATCTGCAGATATATTTGAGTGGAACGCAGAAGAAACAAAAAGAATTTATGGTCAAACTGTTGAAAGTAGATTTCCAGATACTAGGGTGCATGTATATTATCAACCTGTCGGTGTTGTGGCTGCACTAGTCCCTTGGAATTTTCCTTTAGTATTAGCTTCAAGAAAAATTTCTACTGCATTAGCAGCTGGATGTTCAGTAATTTGTAAACCAGATGTAATAACTCCTGGGTGTGTAATGGAATTGGTTGACATTTGTAGAGAAGCAGGTGTTCCTCCAGGAGTAGTAAATTTACTATCAGGAGATCCTCCTGCTATAGCAGAACAATTAATAAAATCTGATATAGTTAAAAAAATTTCTGTAACTGGTTCAACTAGAGTCGGTAAATTAATTTTGAAACAAGCAGCAGAAAAAGTTCAAAGAGTTACTATGGAACTTAGTGGTCATTCACCTTTTATTGTTTTTGATGATGCAGATATTAATAAAGCAGCTGATATGGCAATAATTTCAAAATTTAGAAACAATGGTCAAGTTTGCATATCTCCAAATAGATTTTATATTCAAGAAAAAAAGAAAGAAGAATTTATCAATACATTTATAAGCAAAGCAAAGAAATTAAAAATTGGCAATGGTATGGATAAAGATGTTCAACTTGGTCCTTTAACTACAAAAAAAAGGCTTGAAGAAGTAGAAAAGCTAGTTGAAACAACTAAAAAAGAAGGTGCTAAAGTTTTAATGGGAGGAAAAAGACCTCCAGAATTTAATAAAGGTTTTTATTATGAACCTACTGTTTTCGATGGTGTAGAAGATAATTTTACAATAATGAAAGAAGAGCCTTTTGGACCTCTGGTTCCTATGTTGTCTTTTAAAAGTTTTGACGAAATAATAGAAAGATCAAACAATAATGATTTGGGATTGTGTAGTTATATTTGCACTAACTCCATGGAACAAGCGCATAGAGCATCAGAATTAATGGAAACTGGTGTTGTTGCAGTAAATACTCCTGTGGTTGCCATAGCCGAAGCTCCATTTGGAGGAATTAAACAAACTGGATATGGACGTGAAGGTGGATCAAATGCAATTAAAGATTATTTAAATGTTAAATATACTCACCTAGGAATTAAAGGCTAAAACTAGATGAGAAAAAACAAATTAAAAGAGATTTTTAAACAAAATAAATCTGTAATTAACGGTTGGCTTCAAATCCCAAGTTCATTTTCTGCAGAAGTAATGGCACATCAAGGTTGGGATTCTTTAACCATAGATATGCAACATGGAGTAATAGATTATCCTAATGCTTTACAAATGCTTCAAGCAATATCTTCAACAGACACTATTCCAATGGCAAGAGTAAATTGGAATGAACCTGGGCAAATAATGAAAATACTTGATGCTGGAGCATATGGAGTAATTTGTCCAATGGTAAGTAATAGAGAACAGGCTGAAAAGTTTGTTCAAGCTTGTCAATATCCTCCCAAAGGATACAGAAGTTTTGGTCCTATAAGAGGTTTAATTTATGGTGGAAGTGATTATGCAAATCATGCAAATGATGAAATTTTAAAACTGGCTATGATTGAGACTAGTGAAGCTTTGCAGAAACTAGATGAAATAATGAGCACACCAGGATTAGATGGAATTTACATAGGGCCAGCAGATTTAAGTCTAGCTATTGGTCAAAAACCAGCTTTTGATAATCCAGAAGGAAGTCCAACTTACGAACAGATAACAAATATATTAAAACATGCTAAAAAAAATAATTTAGTTGCAGGAATTCACAATGCAACTCCAGAATATGCACAAAAAATGATAGATTTGGGTTTTCAACTTGTGACTATAGGTTCTGACCAAAGATATATGAGTGCTGGAGCCAAATCTTCTGTATCAAAATTAAAAAATATTAAGTCTAAAGAAGAATCTAAAGCATACTAATTTTCAGTGTCTGATAAAAAAAAAATATTAGTAATTCAAAATATTCATGATGCCGGTATTAAATTACTAAAAGAAAATCCAAACTATGAATTTGAAATTATTGAAGATGTTAATCCTGAAGTTATAAAAAAAAAAATTACTGAATGTGATGGCTTATCGATAAGAACTGCAAAATTACCAGACGAAATTATAAATCTAGGAAAAAAATTAAAAATTATTTCTAGACATGGTGTTGGTTATGACAATATTGGCCTAAACTCATCTAAAAAAAATAATATTACTATAGCCATAACAGCAACAGCAAATGCAGTTGCGGTAGCTGAACATGTAATGTTTATGTTGTTAAATATTTCTAAAAGAAAAAATATGTACGATAATGCAGTAAAAAAAGGTAAGTTTAATGAAAGAAACAAGCTTCCCAAAACAATAGAATTATGGAAAAAAAATGTTTTAATTTTAGGATTTGGCAGAATCGGAAAAGCATTAATTAAAAGATTTTTGGGTTTTGAAATGAATGTTTTTGTCTATGATCCTTTTGTAAATTCAAATGAAGTTGAAAATTTAGGAGGTAAAAAGATAGAAAACTTAGATGAATCAATAAAAATGATGGATGCTATTTCTCTACATATGCCTTTAACTGAAAAAACGAAAAATATAATTAATTACGATTTATTAAAAAAAATGAAAAAGAATTGCATTATTATAAATGCTGCAAGAGGTGGAATGATAAATGAAATTGACTTAGATAAAGCATTAAATGAAGACTTAATTTTTGGCGCAGGTCTTGATGTTTTTGAAAAAGAACCTCCAGAAATTAACAATCCTCTTCTTAATAACGAAAAAGTTTTTTTAAGTCCTCATACCGCCGCTTTTACAGAAGAATGTATGAAAAGAATGGGTATGGAAACTATTCAAAATATTATTGATTTTTTTGATGAAAAATTGGACAAATCAAAAACAGTAAAATTATAATGATAAAAATAAATATAAAAAAATTCGGACTTTTAGAATTCTTAGTAATTGCTTCATTAGTATATGTAGTTGGAATGTTGATTTGGACAGCTAGCACGAGACCGGCTGTTGAAGCAAAAGCAAATCTTGTTAAAGAAAACCATAAAAAAGTAGTCGACTTTATTAATAATGAAGTAAATGAATGTGGAAATGCAGATGAAACCAAAAAGACTAAATGGGGTGATCCATGCAATGGTGAATGGATAGCTGAAAAAGTTGTTTCTTATATAAATAATAATATGAAGATAGAAAATCCATTTTCTGATGATTCAAAGGTAAAAACTGATCCAGACCCAAGAATTAAAGCTGAAGGAAAAGCGGGTCAATCTGTAGAAATGGGAGTTATTTTCCTTATGTCTGCAAATTTTTTGCCCGATCCTGGATCAGAATGGATTGTTGGCACATGTTTTAAATCACCATGTGTGGCAGCAGGAAATAACGAGTTAACTTCAATTTATAGATAATTAATTATTAAAAATTTCTATATTAGACTTTTGCAAAGTTTCTGTAAGATATTTATATCCTATCTTTGCATATTCAAATGGATTTGCCTTAGCAGGATCTTGTTCGGCCTCAACAACTAACCATCCAGAATATTTTTTTTCTTTTAAAATATCAAATAATGGCTTGTAGTCTATGCACCCATCCCCCGGAACAGTAAATGCGCCTTCTAAAAAAGCTTCTCTAAAACTTAAATCATTTTTTAAAGAATTATCCAAAACTTTTTTTCTAATATCTTTACAATGAACGTGTATTAATCTTTCGTTAAAATCATTAATAATTTTTTTTGAATCTCCTTGGGCAAATAACATATGTCCGGTATCAAGTGTAAGTTTGACACTATCATGAGTATTTTCAAGCAACCTTTCTGTGTCTTCTTGACTTTCTATGACTGTTCCCATGTGATGGTGGTAAGCTAAGGGCATACCTTTGTCTTCCAAATATTTTCCCATTTCAGATATTTTTTTATAATAATTTTTTGACTCATCTAAATCCATTTTTGGTCTTGTAGATAATTTTCTATTTTGATCTCCTTGAATTGATCCAGAAACCTCAGCAAATACTATGCAAGGTGAATTGCAATCTTTAAAAAGTTTTAACTGTTGCTGGATAGATTCTTTTTCTTCAATAAAGCTATTTTTTCTTAAATTTGCCCCATACCAACCAGAACATAAATTTAAATTAAATTCGTTTAATTTTGGCATTAATTCTTCTGAAGTTTTAGGAAATTTTCCTCCAAATTCTACACCGATATACCCCGCTTGATTTGCTTCGGACAAACATTGTTCAAGTGTAGTATCGCCTCCTAACTCTGGCATATCGTCATTGCTCCAAGCGATTGGTGCTACTCCTAATTTTACTGACATAATAAATAATTTTAGTTAAGATATTAAATTAATAATTTAATTCAAACAAAAAAAATGATTGATATCGCATTATTTGGACTTGGCAGAATTGGTTTAATGCATGGGAAAAATCTTATGAGGAATAAAGATTTTAATTTAAAATACGTGTACGATTTAAATAGAAATTTAACTAAAAAAATTTCTAAAATATTAAAGTCTTCTCCTATTGAAAGCCCTTCAATAGCATTTAAAGATAAAAATTTAGATGCAATATTTATTGCTTCAACTACATCAACTCATATAAAATTAATACTCGAAGCTGTAAAGTATAAAAAAGCAATTTTTTGTGAAAAACCATTAGATTTGAATATTAAAAAAATTAATGATTGTAAAAAAAAAATAAAAAAATCTCATCCTAAAATTCAGCTAGGATTTAACAGAAGATATGATCCAGGACACAATCATTTAAAAAAACAACTCTTAAAAGGAAAAATAGGAAAGTTAGAAAAAATAATAATTACTAGTCGTGACCCAGCTCCACCATCAATAAAATACTTAAAAGAGTCGGGCGGTATTTTCCGAGACATGATGATACATGATTTTGATCTAGTCAGATTTTATCTTGATAAAGATGAACCTGTTAATCTAATTGCAACAGGAAGTAATATTTCAGACAAAAGATTTAATAAAATCAAAGATCATGAATTGGCTACTTGTGTTATTAAATCCAAAAATGGAGTTCAGTGTATAATTACAAATTCAAGACATTGTAGCTTCGGTTATGATCAAAGAGTTGAGTTATTTGGATCAAAAGGGATGATTGTCTCGGAGAATAAAAGAGAAAATGAAGCTTCTTTATATCTAAATAATTCTACTTCTAACAAAGCTCCTTTAATGAATTTCTTCGTTGAAAGATACAAAGACGCTTACAGAAATCAACTTTATGACTTTTCAAAATTTATAAAAAAAAACATTAAACCTTTAGCAGAATTTGAAGAAGGAAGAAGAGCTTTAATAATGGCAAATGCTGCAAAAAAATCATTAACATCAAAAAAATTTGAAATATTGAATTTCTAATTGAATCAACCAAGAGTAGAATACAACCAGCTACCTTTACATTCTTGTTAAATTCATGCTAATTTTATTTTTATAAAAGTTAACTTTTAACAACAATAGAGGGAAAATTAATGAAAACATTAAAAAACTTTGTGTTGGCAATTGCTGCTTGGGCGTTGATGTCCGTGTCTGCATTGGCAACAGATGTAATTGTTGTTTCACACGGTCAAGCTAACGACCCTTTTTGGTCAGTAGCTAAAAATGGTGTTGATGCTGGTTGTAAAGATATGGGAATATCTTGCAAATATACAGCTCCAGCAACATTTGACATGGTTGAAATGGCAAAACTAATTGATAACGCTGTATCGCAAAAACCAAAAGGTATTGTGATTACATTACCAGATGCTGCTGCTTTAGGAAAATCTGTTAAAGCTGCAATCGCTGCTGGTATACCTGTAATCTCAATGAACTCTGGTTCAGATGATTATGCATCTTTAGGTATCAGTGCTCACGTTGGACAAACTGAGTTTGAAGCTGGTGTTGGTGGCGGACAAAAAATGAAAGCTGCTGGTGGAAAAAAAGCACTATGCGTTAACCATGAGGTTGGAAACGTAGCTCTTGATAGAAGATGTGCGGGTTTCAAAAAAGGTTTCGGAGGAAGTGTTGATATACTTGGTACTTCTAATGACCCAACAGAAATTCAAAAAGCTGTTGCTGCTAAATTAGGTGGTGGATATGATACTATCCTAACTTTAGGCGCAGGTTTATCTGGTGAAGCGGCTCTTAAAGCTTTAGAAGCTGCTGGTAAAGTTGGTTCAGTAAGACTTGGAACATTTGATATGTCTCCTAATATGTTAAAAGCTGCTGCTGCAGGTAAAGTAGAGTTTTTAATTGACCAACAACAATACCTACAAGGGTATTTGCCTATAGCTATCTTTGGACAGTATATGAGATGGGGAACAATGCCAGCTGGTGTAGTAATGACTGGTCCTGGATTTGTAACTCCTGACAATGCTAGCAAAGTAATTAAGTGGGCAGCTCAAGGTTATAGATAAAATATAATTTAAAGGCCTGACTAAAATATAGTCAGGCCTTTTTTTTCAATAAAATTTTTACAAATGTCTGAAAAATCTAAAAGTATTTCATCAAAAAAAGATTTTAATAAAGACGAAAGACTTAAAAAAGTTTCAAATTTAAAAGTATTATTAAATAGACCTGAGCTGGGTGCCTTAGGTGGGTCTATACTTGTATTTATATTTTTTGGTATTGTTGCGGGTGATACAGGAATGTTTAGTGCTTATGGAGCATTAAATTTTTTAGATGTTTCTGCAAATTTAGGAATTATTGCAATCGCAGCTGCTATGTTAATGATTGGTGGTGAATTTGATTTGTCAATAGGATCAATGATCGGTTTTGCTGGAATATGTATAGCAATTCCAGCAATATATTGGGGTTGGCCATTATGGATGAGTATCATTTTTGCGCTAGCTATGGCTGTGTTGGTCGGATACTTTAATGGTATACTGGTAGTTAGAACTGGTCTGCCATCTTTTATAGTAACTTTGGCAATGCTGTTTATTTTAAGAGGAGCAACTTTAGCAATTACAAGATTAATCACGGGAAGGACTCAAGTGCCCGGTTTAAGAGTATTAATTGAAAACGATCCTATTGCATGGATATTTGCAACGGATACTTTTAAATGGCTTTTTACTTGGTTAGGTTCTATGAAATTAATAGAATTAAGAACGGACGGCACTCCATTGGCAACTGGTATACCTCCGTCAGTAATGTGGTTTATCGGACTAACAATTTTTGCAACTTGGATTTTAATGAAAACAAGATATGGAAATTGGATTTTTGCATCAGGTGGTGACAAAGTTGGAGCGACAAATGTTGGAGTTCCAGTAGGAAGAGTTAAAATCAGTTTATTTATAGGAACAGCTGTAGCTTCTACTATTTTTGCCTGTATTCAAGTTTTAGATGCAGGATCTGCAGATACTATGAGAGGAACGCTTAAAGAATTAGAAGCAATTGCAGCAGCAGTTGTTGGAGGTTGTTTGTTAACTGGAGGATATGGATCAGCAATTGGAGCAGCATTTGGTGCTTTAATATTTGGAACAGTTTCGATGGGAATTTTTTACACAGATATAGATACTGATTGGTTTAAAGTTTTTTTAGGAGCTATGATGTTGATAGCTGTAATATTTAATAATTATATAAGAAGAAAAGTTACTGAAAGCAAATAATGTCTGAATATTTAGTTCAATTCAATAATATAAGTAAATTCTTTGGAAAAGTAATTGCCCTTAAAGATGTTACAATGAAAGTCAAAAAAGGAGAGATAATGTGTCTCCTTGGCGATAATGGAGCAGGAAAATCAACATTAATTAAAACTTTATCTGGAGTACATAAACCAGATGAAGGAGAAATAATTGTTGAAGGAGAAAAAACTATGTTTGACTCTCCAAAAGATGCTTTGGATATGGGAATAGCAACTGTTTATCAAGATCTTGCTTTGGTTCCTTTAATGAGTGTTACAAGAAACTTTTTTATGGGTAGAGAGCCTCAAAAAGGAATTCCTTTTTTTAAATCCTTTGATATTGAAAAATCTAATAAAATTGCTGCAGAACGAATGGGACAAATAGGTATTGACATAAGAGATCCTTCTCAAGCAGTAGGAACAATGTCAGGAGGAGAAAGACAATGTCTTGCAATATCGAGAGCAATATATTTTGGTGCAAAGCTTTTAATTTTAGACGAGCCAACTTCAGCTTTAGGTGTACATCAAGCTTCTGTAGTTTTAAAATACATAGTCAAAGCAGCTTCACAAGGTTTGGGGGTTATCCTGATTACTCACAATGTTCATCATGCATTCCCTGTTGGAAATAGTTTTACAGTCTTAAATAGAGGAAAAAGTCTAGGTACTTATTCAAAAAAAGATTTAACAAGAGAAAAACTACTAGGAATGATGGCTGGTGGTGAAGAATTAGACAAGCTTGAAGTAGAACTTCAAGAAATGGATAGAATTAATAAATCAAATTAATTTTTTTCATATAAAACGGGAAACATTTTACCCCCTAATTTATCTCCGTTTTTATATCCTGCTTCTTGCATAGCTTTTCTATAATTATAACTAGTCCAATCTCCTATGTAACTAATTTTTGCATCTTCTTTAGCAACTCTCAAAGTATATCTGCTTAATGTTTTTTTAGGTATTGAAGTACTAAGAACTCCATGAAGAGTTCTCATATCAAAAATAACACAATCTCCAGGTTCACAATCCCATTTCAAAAATTCATATTTTTCTTTATTACCCAGAATATCAGGAGGTAATTCATATTTTTTTCCATTTATAATGCATTCATTTCCTTCAATCTTATGTCCATCTTTAAAGAGAACTCTTAAAAAAAGTTTATTCCATAAATGGGAACCTTTAACCCAAGCCACGCCTTCATCTTTTCCTGTTGCTTGAAGTGGCAACCAAAGAACACACATTGTTCCTTCCATATCAAAATAGCTTATATCATGATGAAAAGGTGTTGATGATTTAGAACCACTTTCTCTTAAAAACCAATTATCCATTACAAGATTTATTTTTTTTGCATGCATTAATTCAGATGCAATCTCAGCATATGGTGAGTTAAATACAAAGTCTTTAAACTCTGGAACCAAATCCCAAGTCCAATAATCTTCTAAATAAGCTGGAACATTTGATTTTATAGTATGAGATTTAAATCTAGGACTTGGATTTTTTATATCATATTTGATTCCTTTTTTTAATTTTTCTATCCATTTAATATCAAATTTATTTTTTAAAAAAATAGCTCCTTCTTTATTGAATTTTTCTATTTCTTCTTTAGAGATAAGTTTAGACATAATAAAATCTATTCCGGAACAATATTATTTTTGTTAGATTTTTTTACTAGATAAATTCCAATTATAACAGCAACAAGTGCTACTAAAACTTTTGGAGTAATTAACTCCTTTAAAAATACATATCCTAAAATTACACCAAATATTGGAATTAAATAAGCTACTTGAGCTTGAAAAACTAATCCGTTATTTTTTAAAATTCTAAATCTAAGTAACCAAGCAAGACCTGTCGCAAACACTCCAAGATAAATAACAGATATTGTAGATTCTATGCTTGGATTTAAATTCCAAGGTTTTTCAAAATAGGCTGTAATAGGAAACAAAAAAATAGTTGCCCAAATTAATATCGAAGCTGTTACGTTTTCATTTTTTTTATTACTTATTTTTATAGTCAACAATCCACCAATAACATAAAAAGTTGATCCAATTAATATTAATAGTGCTGAAAGAAAATTTTCCTTATTTATTAAAATATTATCAGAAAATAAAAAAACGATTCCTGAAAAACCAACTAGGACACCTATTGCTTTGGTAAAATTAATTTTTTCGTTATCAGTGAAAAGATGGGCTAACAGTGTTGCACTTAATGGTGTACTTGCCATTAAAATGGCCGCTAGATTACTTTGGACTTTTTGAACTCCGTAGGCTATTAAAAAAAATGGTATAACTAAATTTATTATTCCTATAGAAGCAAACCAATACCAATCCTTTGAAAATGCTTCAATTTTTATTTTTTTAAAAAAACATAGAGCAATCAAAGGTATAGTTCCAAAAAATATCCTTAAAAAAGCAATTGTAACAGGACCATAAGAATAGGTTGCTATTTTAATATTAAAAAATGCTGAAGACCATATCAAAGCTAAAATTGTTAGAAGAAAATAGTCTAATAGTTTTGGTTCTCTCATTTAAATTATATCCTCTTCTTTGCCATTAGTAAGCTTAACTAGTTGTTTATAAGTAATCTTAAAAATAGAATGAGGATGACCTGCTGCTGCATAAACATACTCAAACCTTGATAAAGATAAATCTACCAGTATTTTAATTTTTTTTAAATGAGCAACAGGTGAGACCCCTCCTATTGAAAAACCAGTTACAATTTTAACTTGGTCAGCATCTGCCATGGAAACATCTTTTAAATTAATAATTTTTTTAACCTTATTTAGAGAGCAACGATTATCACCTGACACTAAACATAAAATAAAATCATTTTCAGTTCTTAATAGTAAACTTTTTACTATTGCCCCAACCTCACAATTTAAAGATGAGGCCGCATCTTTTGCAGTTCTGGCTGAACTATTTAATATTTCTACCTTTAAACTTGGGTCAAATTCATCTAAAATTTTAATAACTCTTCTAACTGATTCCTTGTCTAATATATTTTCCATTCAACTAATAATTGTAACAAATTGTGAATTGATTATTTCTCATTAATTCCCATTTATATATGTAAGAAATGCATAGGTGATATATCAATAATAAACAATATTAATCTATAATTTTTTGATATTAAAAACTAACAAAATTTAATAGGAAAAAAAATGAGCTCAGGAAAAGTATTAAAATTAATGAAAGACAAAGAAATCGAATTTGTGGATTTAAGATTTACTGATCCAAAAGGAAAATTGCAACATCTTACAATGGATGCAACTGCAGTAGATGAGAGCATGCTAAATGATGGTGTATTTTTTGATGGTTCTTCTATTGCTGGCTGGAAAGCTATTAACGAGTCTGATATGATATTAAAACCTGATCTTAATAGAAAAATTATTGATCCTTTCACTTCTCATAATACCTTAGTTCTATTTTGCGATATCTTAGACGCTGTAAAAAAAGATCCTTATGAAAGAGACCCAAGAGGTATAGCAAAAAAAGCTGAAGCTTATTTAAAGAAAACTGGTATAGGCGACAAAGCTTATTTTGGACCCGAACCTGAGTTTTTTGTTTTTGACGATGTAAGAATTAAAAACGATATGAATGAAACTGGATTTGTAATTGATAGTTCAGAAGGTCCTTATAACTCTGGAAAAAAATATGATAATGGAAACATGGGTCATAGACCTGGGGTAAAAGGTGGATATTTTCCAGTGCCTCCAGTTGATAGTGCTCAAGATATGAGAGGAGAATATTTAAAAGGTTTAAGAGATGTTGGTATAGTTGTTGAAAAGCATCATCATGAAGTTGCGCCAAGCCAACATGAATTAGGAATGTTGTTCGGCACACTTGTAGATCAAGCAGATAACGTTCAACTATATAAATATGTTGTTCAAATGGTATCTCACTCTTTTGGAAAAACTGCAACCTTTATGCCAAAGCCAGTAAAAGGAGATAATGGATCTGGTATGCATATTCACCAATCTATATGGAAAGGAAAAACTCCAGTTTTCTCTGGAAATAAATATTCTGGATTATCCCAAACCGCTTTGTATTACATTGGTGGAATATTAAAACATGCTAAAGCAATAAACGCATTTTCAAATGCTACTACAAATAGCTACAAAAGATTAATACCAGGTTTTGAAGCCCCAGTACTTTTAGCGTATTCAGCAAGAAATAGATCAGCTTCGTGTAGAATACCTATTACTTTAAATAAAAAAGGTGCAAGATGTGAAATTAGATTTCCTGATGCTGCTGGTAATCCATATTTAACTTTTGCTGCTATGTTAATGGCTGGTTTAGATGGTATAAAGAACAAGATTGATCCAGGTAAATCATTTGATAAAGACTTGTATACACTTTCTGAAAATGAAATAAAAAATATTCCAACTGTTTGTGGATCCTTAAGAGAAGCTATGGAAAGTTTAGATACTGATAGAAAATTCTTAAAACAAGGAAATGTATTTTCAGATGATCAAATTGATGCCTATATAGCTCTTAAATTTGAAGAGATTTACAATCTTGAACATACGCCTCACCCTATTGAGTTTGATATGTACTACAGTAGTTAATAAAATATATTTTACTAAATTATTTTTTGTTTTTAATTAGTTGGCTGTCTGCAATTTTTTGCTTATTTACACCTTCTTTAATTGTGTATTCCAATGTTCCATTTGCTCCAGCATTAACTGCTTTTCTTTGAGATCTAAACAAAATCTTTTCTTTATTTGTCTGAGCCAATTTATCTGAATTTGATTTTAAATGCTTTGTATCTCTCATGAATCATTAAATAACATAGTTATGCATTTCTTGCAATTCAGATATGCATTATAATTAAAACTATATTTTAAAAGATTCTCCGCATCCGCAACGCTCAGTTTCATTGGGATTTTTGAATACAAACGATGATGAAAAATCATCTTTTTTATAATCCATTTGTGTACCCAAAAGATACATAATTGCAGCAGAATCTATAAACAATTTTACACCTTTATCTTCAATTAATTCATCGTTTGGTTTTGCTTCCTTTGTGTATTCCATAATATAAGACATTCCTGCACATCCACCTGATTTTACACCTACTCTAACACCTAAAGATTCTTTTTCTGCCGAAGACATAATCTCTTTAATTCTTTTTGCAGCATTATCACTTAATGAAATAATTTGTTTTGTCATAAATTTAATTCTAATTTAGCTGATTCAGACATCATTGATTTATCCCACGGGGGTTCCCAAACTAAATCTAGATCTACTTTGTCAACTTCTTTGATTTCCATTATACTATCTTTTACTTCTTTAGGCAAACTTTCGGCTACTGGACAATTAGGCGTTGTTAAAGTCATTTTCACTTTCACATTTTTATCTTTAATTGAAATATCATAAATTAATCCCAACTCATAAATGTTTACTGGAATTTCTGGATCATAAATTTTTTTTATTTCAGCTATTACTTTTTCTTTTAATTCCATTTTAATTACTTTCAGTATTAATTTCTTCTTGTGAATTATTTATTGCAGATGTTAAAGTATGCCAAGATAAAGTTGCACATTTAACTCTCATTGGATAATTTTTAACACCTGATAGACACATAAGTTTAGTTTTTTCGTCATCATGCAAAATATCATTATTTAGTTCATCTTTTTCTTTAATCATATCCAAAAAATCACTTACAATTTCCTTGACTTCAAATTCTTCTTTTCCTTTAACTAAATCTGTCATTATAGATGCAGATGCCATTGAAATCGCACAACCTTGTCCTTCAAAGGAAATATCTTCTACTTTTTTATTTTCATTAAGTTTTAAATAAATATGAACTTTATCTCCACACAATGGGTTGTTCCCTTTTGCATCCTTATTAAAATTTTCTGTTTTTCTTAGATTTCTTGGATTTTTCCCATGATCTAAGATAATTTCCTGATAAAGCTCTTTTAAATTCATTTTAAATTAAAAATTTTTTTACATTTATTTAAAGATTCATTTAATAGGTCAATGTCATCTTTAGTATTATAGACTCCAAAAGAAGCTCTTGCAGTAGCAGATAATCCTAATTTTTCATGAAGTATTTGACAACAATGATGTCCGGCCCTTATAGCTACCCCATCTTCATCTAAGATTGTTGCAACATCATGTGGGTGAATACCCTCAACTGTAAAAGATATCACTCCACCCTTCTTAGCTGGATTGCCAACAATATTAATTGAATTATTCTTTCTTAAAATTTCTAATGCATAATTTAGTAATTCCTTTTCATGTTTTTCTATATTTTTAATTCCGATTTTTTCTAAAAATTTAATAGACTCATTAAAAGCTATAACTTGTGCCGTTGCCATTGTGCCTGCCTCATATTTATTTGGCAACTCTCCATAAGAAATCCCACTTTTTTTTACTTCGCTGATCATACCGCCTCCACCTTGATATGGAGGTAAATCTTCTAACCATTTCTTTTTAGCATAAAGAATACCTATGCCAGTAGGTCCATACATTTTATGTCCTGAAATTGCATAAAAATCGCAATCTAAATCTTGCATATCTAATTTTAAATGAGGTGCGCCTTGGCAGCCATCAACTAAAACTGGTATCCCTTTTGAATGAGCAAGCGACACTATATCTTTAATGGGTAATATAGCGCCTGTAACATTTGATAGATGGGTTACTCCAATAATTTTGGTTTTACTGTTAATTTTTTTTTCAATACTTTCTAGAGTAACTTCGCCATCTTTATTTACTTCTGCAAATTCAATATTTATTTTTTTTGATTTTCTTAAAAAATGCCAAGGGACATAGTTAGAGTGATGTTCTAGCTCAGTAATTAAAACTTCATCTCCATCATTTAAGTGTTTTTGACCAAAAGTATTAGCAATTAAATTTATTGCTTCCGTAGCACCTTTAGTAAAAACTATTTCATTTTTATCATTTGCATTAATGTATTTTTGAACTGATGCTCTAGTATTTTCATATAAATTAGTTGCAGCTACTGCTAAATAGTGAACACTTCTACCTACGTTAGAAAACTCTTTTGTATAAAAATCATACACTCTATCAATTACAGCTTTTGGTTTTTGCGCTGAATTAGCACTATCTAAATAAACTAGATCATTATTTTGCACTTTATTATTAAAAATTGGAAACTCCTTTTTTATTTCAGCAATATTCATTCTTTAACTCCAATTAAATTTTTAACTAAATTTCTAACTTCGAGGTCAGTTATTTTTTCAATAACATCTAATAAAAATCCATTTACCAAAAGCTCCTTGGCTTTTTTATAATTAAGCCCTCTTGACATTAAATAGAATATTGATTCTTGATTTAAACTACCAGATGCTGACCCATGAGAACATTTTACATCATCGGCATAAATTTCTAATTCTGGTTTAGCATTAAATTCTGCGTTTTCACTTAAAAGTATTGCTTTGCTTAACTGATATCCATCAGTTTTTTGTGCATCTGAATTTACAAATATTTTTCCCTGATACACAGATTTTGAATCATTCTCTAATACACTTTTTATTAATTGATAACTTTTTGTATTATCAATTAAATGGTTAACTGATGTTCTTATTTCATGATGACGTTTTTCATTTAAAGAGAAAATTCCATTTATAAAAGCAGATGCATATTTTCCATTTAAATTACAGTTAATTTCGTTTTTTATAAAACTTGAACCAGAAGATAATATAAATGTTTCTGAGACACTATTTATATCTTGTTCAATATTATTGAAAGAATATTTAATATTACTATTGATTTTGTGATCTATTTTGTAATTTTTTAAAATTGAATCTTGGTTTAATTCAAAATTGTAAATTGTATTTATGAAATTTTTTTTTGATATATCGTCAGATATATCAATTAGTTTTAAGCAACTATTTTTTTTCAATAAAAAATCTAATCTTAGATTGATATTTTTAAGTTGTAAATTTTCGTTAGTAGAATGATAGATAATTAAAGGCTTTTTTAAAGAATAATTTTCTTTAACAACGATTTTATAGTGCTTGTTTGTAAAAGCATTATTAAGATCAATTAAAGAATTTTCAAAGTCATGTTTGTCTTTAAACTCAACTTCATCTAATATTTCAATTTTATCATCATCTTCGTAATTAAATTCTATCTTTTCAATTCTACCATTAATAAAAACTATTTTATTATGTTCTAATCCATTAACAAAAATGGAAGAGTCAATTTTATTTGTAAATGAATAATCATTATAAAAATCTAAGTCACCGATATTTTTTTTTATAATTTGATTAATGTCTGAAAATTTCCAATTCTCTAGTTTTCTATTTGGAAAACCTTTTTTTATAAATTTATTTAAATAATTTTTTTTTATATCTATATCTTTTTTTGAAAAACCTGATGTTTTTACAATTTTTTCAAAATCATTTTTTAATTGATTTTCCATTTAATTGAAATTTTTATATCCTTTCTTTTCTAATTCTAAAGCCAATTCAGGGCCGCCAGATTTAATTATTTTTCCGTTCGTAAGAACATGAACAAAGTCTGGTTTTATATAATCTAAAAGTCTTTGGTAATGAGTAATTATTAAAAAAGAATTATTTTTTTGTCTTAATGAATTAACTCCATCTGCTACTATTCTTAAAGCATCAATATCTAAACCTGAGTCTGTTTCATCCAAAATAGCAAGTTTTGGTTTTAAAATTGACATTTGTAATATTTCATTTTTCTTTTTCTCTCCTCCAGAAAAACCAACATTTAGTTGTCTATTTAATTTGTCTTCATCAAATTTTAATTTTTTAGCTTTATCTTTTACTAATCTTAAAAATTCTATTGCATCCAGCTCTTTTTCTCCTCTTGCTTTTCTAATGGAGTTCAATGATGTTTTTAAAAATATATTTGTATTCACCCCTGGAATTTCCAGTGGATATTGAAAAGCTAAAAATATTCCTCTATGGGCTCTTTCCTCAGTTTCAAGTTCAAATAAATTTTTATTTTCAAACAAAATTTCGCCTGATAAATCATAACCTTTTTTTCCAGACAATATGTTTGATAGAGTGCTTTTTCCTGAACCGTTAGGGCCCATTATAGCATGTACTTCACCAGGTTTTATTTCGAGTGAAAAACCATTTAAAATAGATTTTTTATCTATTTTAGCATTAAGATTTTTTATTTTGAGCATTTATCCAACACTCCCTTCCAAACTAATTCCAACTAATTTTTGAGCCTCCACTGCAAATTCCATAGGTAATTGTTGCAATACTTCTTTGCAAAAACCATTAACTATTAATCCTACGGCTTCTTCAGTATTTAAACCTCTTTGCTGACAATAATGTAATTGCTCTTCACTAATTTTTGAGGTTGTTGCCTCATGTGCAATATTTGAATCTAAATTTTTGTTTTTTATATATGGGACTGTATGCGCGCCACACTTATTGCCCATTAATAATGAGTCACATTGAGTATAATTATTTGAATTATGGGCCTTATTAGAAATATCTACCAGTCCTCTATAAGTCATATCAGAAAATCCTGCACTTATTCCTTTAGAGATAATTTTACTCTTAGTGTTCTTTCCAAGATGTATCATTTTTGTGCCTGTATCAGCTTTTTGATGATTATTTGTTATAGCTATTGAATAAAATTCACCAACAGAATTATCTCCCTTTAAAATGCAACTTGGATATTTCCAAGTTATAGCAGAGCCTGTTTCTACTTGTGTCCATGAAATTTTAGAATTCTTTCCTTTGCAAAGTCCTCTCTTAGTAACAAAATTATAAATTCCACCTTTTCCATCTTTGTCTCCAGGATACCAATTTTGAACAGTTGAATATTTTATTTCAGCATCATCTAAAGCAATTAGTTCGACATTAGCAGCATGTAGTTGATTCTCGTCTCTCATAGGTGCGGTACATCCTTCAAGATAACTTACATAACTTCCTTTATCGGCAATAATTAATGTTCTTTCGAACTGACCTGTATCAGATGCATTAATTCTAAAATATGTAGACAATTCCATTGGGCACCTTGTATTTGGTGGAACATAGACAAATGAACCATCTGTAAAAACTGCTGAATTTAATGTAGCAAAAAAATGATCTGTTATTGGTATTACAGTTCCAAGATATTTTTTAATTAGATCAGGATGTTTTTGAATAGCTTCAGAAATAGAACAAAAAATTATTCCTTTTTCTGTAAGCTTGTCCTTAAATGTGGTTGCTACTGAAACTGAATCAAATACAGCATCGACCGCAATTCCATTCAATCTTTTTTGTTCTTGTAAAGGGATTCCTAGTTTGTTATATGTTTCTAAAATTTTTGGATCTAGATCTTCTAAGTTTTTAGGTTTTTCACTAACATTTTTTGGAGCAGAATAATAATAAATATCTTGATAATCAATTTTTGGATATTTTGGTTTCTGCCAATTTGGTTCTTTTAAAACTTTTAGTCTATTAAAGGCTTTTAATCTCCAATCTAACATCCAATCTGGTTCTTTTTTTATATTTGAAATAAATTTAATAATTTCTTCATTCAATCCTTTAGGAGCTTTAATTGTTTCTATATCTGTAGAAAAACCATATTTATAATCTTTTAATTTTTCTAATTCTTTTTCTCTCATCTAATTAAATTTTGTTTGATTGATTAAATCTTCTAGATTTTTCTTTTTAAAAAAATCATTTATGTAATTTTCTAGCTCTTCCCATAAATTGTGTGTGATACATTTTGATGATCTTCCATTACAACCTTGTTTTGAATGTTTTTTACATCCAATTGTTTTTATTTTTTCATCTACTGCTAAGAAAATTTCATATATTTTAATTTCAGATGGATTTTTATATAAAATATACCCTCCTTTATTTCCTCTAATGCTTTTTACAATTTTGTTTTTTTTCAACTTTAAAAACAATTGTTCTAAATAGACCAATGATATTCCTTGTCTTAGAGATATATCTCTTAGTGAAACCGGGTCGTCTACCTTATTAAATTTCGCAAGATCTGTAAGTGCCATCACGGCATATCTGCCTTTACTAGATAATTTCATATTTTCCGCAATTTACGGCTTTTATATATACCTGACTAAATTAGTCAAGTTTAATAGAAAATATAAGGTCTTGCTTTTTATCTCACAATTTTGATAGAAAAATATAATTTTTTTTTGAGATTAATTATCAATGACATCTAAAGATAATAAAATTGTAGAAGTATTTATTCCTGGACCAGCTGGAAGACTTGAAGCAAAATATTATAAGAGTAAAAAAAATACTTCGCCAATATCTTTAGTTTTACATCCTCACCCTCAATATGGAGGTACGATGAATAATAAAGTTGTAGTTGATACATTTCAAACTTTTATGAACAATGATTTTTCTGTTTGTAGAGTTAACTTTAGAGGCGTTGGAAAAAGTGACGGTGAATTTGATAATGGACAGGGTGAATTGGCTGATGCTGCGGCGGCTTTAGATTGGCTAGAAAAAGAAAATTTTGATAATTCTCAATGTTGGATATCAGGATTTTCTTTTGGTTCTTTAATTGCAATGCAGTTATTAATGAGAAGACCAGAAATAAATAGATTTGTGGCAATATCCCCACAACCAAATGTTTATGATTTTTCATTTCTTACACCTTGTCCAACATCTGGAATTATAATAAGCGGAAAAAAAGATGAATTAGTTCCTTTTGACAGCATAAATGAATTGAATAAAAGATTAAGTGCACAAAAAGGAATTAAAGTAGAATTTGACATGATTTCAGATGCTAATCATTTTTTTTCCAAAGCTGACGAAAAACTAATTAAATCACTAAACAGATATATAGCAAAAGAAACTGCACTTTATTAATAATTTTTAACTAACACTCCTCCAGTACAAGGTTTTTTACAACCAGTCGTGTTGGGAAAAGAAATTGGTAATTTTAAAAACGATCTAATTGCAAAATAACCAAATGCTTGGGACTCAACAAAGTCTCCATTTACTCCATAATCATCGATCAATAATATTGGGAAAGTTAATTTTTTTTTTATTTTTTTAACTAAAAGTTTATTTTTTCTTCCCCCGCCACAAAGAATTATTTTAATATTATGAACTGTATGTACAATTAAATGATGAGCTAAAATATTTGCGGTATATTCAGTTAAAGTTGCAGCTCCATCTTTTAAAGATAAACCATTTACAAAAGATAAATCAAAATCTTTTATATCTAGAGAGTCTTCTTTTTTAGGTTTGTAATTTTGTAATGCAAGCTTTAATTTATTTTTGTGAATTTTTCCTGTTTTGGCTATTTTTCCATCTTTATCAAAATTTTTTTTTGATTTTTTTCTTATCCATTGATCAATTAAACAATTGCCCAAACATAAATCTCCTGCATACCAATTTTTTATTTTATTTGCACCTATGCGTGGTACACCTAAGTATGTAAAATTTGAAATGCCTCCAATATTTACAAAAATATTTGGTGGATTAAATTTATATTTGTTTGCAATGAGTTCATGAAAAATAGGTGTAAGTGGAGCTCCTTCGCCTCCATTTTTTATATCATTTTGTCTAAAATTATAGACAACTTTTTTCTTTGTTAATTTTGATAAAAGACTGCCGTCTCCTAACTGCTTAGTTTTTTTTTTTTTTGAGTTATGAAAAATAGTTTGACCATGAAATCCTATAAAATCTACACCTACTTTCGTTTTTTTCAGAGTTTCATTAACTGCTTTTGCATGAAAAATTGTTATTTCTTTTTCAACTAATTTTATTTGTTTTTGATGTTTTTTTAGATCTTTCGAGCTTTTTATTTTATCTCTTAGTTTTGTTAAATCGCTATAAATACCTTTGGGATATTCAAAATATTTGTCTAAAATTGGTTTATAGTTGGATTTTCCATCTGTTTGTATAATTGATGCATCTACCCCGTCCATTGAAGTACCACTCATTAATCCTAATGCTGTATAAATCTTTCCCATTCTTATTTTTTTTTAATAAAATTTGTATATTGTAGAACTATAAACCTATGAATAAATTTTTAAAAGAATTTAAAGATAGAGGATATTTCTACCAGTGTACAAATGAAAATGAATTATCTGTCTTATTAGATAAAAAAAGTATTAACGCTTATATTGGTTTTGATAGCACAGCACCCAGTTTGCACGTTGGTAGTTTGATGCAAATTATGTGTCTAAAATTATTACAAAATCATGGTCATAGACCTATTGTATTGCTTGGTGGTGGCACTACAAGAATAGGTGACCCATCTGGTAAAGAAGAAACAAGAAAAATTTTATCAGAAAAACAAATTGAACAAAATATAAAAAATATTAAAAATGTTTTTAAAATATTTTTAAAAACAAATAATCCTAAGTTAAAACCAATTTTTGTGAACAATTATAAATGGTTGGGAAAATTAAATTATATAAAATTTTTAAGAGAAATTGGAAGACATTTTACAATTAATAAAATGTTAAGTTTTGATAGTGTAAAATTGCGTTTAGAAAGAGAACAGTCACTCAGCTACATGGAATTTAATTATATGATTTTACAAGCTTATGACTTTCTTGAACTAAACAAAAGTAAGAATTGTTTAATGCAAATTGGTGGATCAGATCAATGGGGAAATATAGTTAATGGTGTTGAATTAATTAAAAGACAGTCTGGAAATCATGTTTATGGATTAACAACACCTTTAATAACTTTAGCATCTGGTGCTAAAATGGGAAAAACAGAGCAAGGAGCAGTTTGGCTAGATAAAAAAATGTTATCACCTTATGATTACTGGCAGTTTTGGAGAAATACTGATGATAGAGATGTAGTTAAATTTTTAAAAATGTTTACTGACATATCTTTAAATGAAATTGAAAAAATTAAAGAAAAAAATATTAATGATTTAAAAATTATACTTGCAAACAAAGCTACAGAAATGTTGCATGGGGAAAAAACTGCAAAAGTTTCTGAAAAAATGGCTAAATCTACATTTAAAGATAATTCTTCAGGAGAAAATTTACCTAACATTAAAATTAATAAAGAAATTTTAAATAAAAATATAGTTGAACTTGCGGCTTATGTAAGAAAAGACATTTCAAAAAGTGAAATAAGAAGAATGATTAAAGCAAATGGTATTAAAATTGACAATCAACTAGTAAATGATGAAAAATTTATTATTGATAATAAATTGTTTTCAGAAAAAGGATTTATTAAGTTGTCCATAGGAAAAAAGAAACATTACAAAATTATAATTTAATTCTTTTTCAATTTTTCTAAAGTTCTAGTAATAAATCTGGGTGTAAGTGTTTTAACTGGATTAACAGTTGTTTTAAGATTTTTGGGTGGTCCTTTAATTTTAAAACTAACTCCGAAAACTCCTTCACCTGATTTTTTTCCAACTAGCAATTCTCCAATTAAAGGTATTTTAGCTATATTTTTATTAATTGTTGTGGCAGGAACTAATGTTCCTCTTAGACTTGTCAATTTTTCTTTTTCAATATATCCACTCATTAAAATAGAAATTGCTGGACCAATTGCGTAAATTTCTTTTATTTTTGTTAAACTTTTTGAAGATTCGTAGTCCATTTCAAACTCATCAAATCTAATACCTTCGCCAGTTAAAAGGTCCGCTATACCCTGCAAGGATGCTAAAGTAAGAAGTTTAGCTAATACAGGAACTTCTTTAACTTTAAAATCATAAATTTTTAATTTTGATTTT